>CAZMQR010000001.1:0-25757 GCA_964568325.1 uncultured Chloracidobacterium sp.
GGTTCGGTCCTTGAATTGCTCTATAACTTTAGGATCCATCCGCTGGCAGATGTTCGGGCGGCGGCGATGCGCTACTTCAATATCGTCGGCAATTTCCAGTTTCCGATCACCGAACCGATCGCGTGGTCAAAGACCATCTTCCTGCTCGAAAAGAAATGAGCCGCTCGCCGCTCATCATTGCCCACCGCGGAGCGAGTGCTCACGCGCCGGAGAACACAATGGCAGCACTGCGACTGGCGATAGATCTCGGGGCGGACGGCGTCGAATTCGATGTCCGGCTTGCACGAGACGGAGTGCCGGTCGTCATTCACGATGCGACGTTGAAACGCACGGCCGCGCGGCCCGAGCAAGTCTGCGACCTGACATCCGAAGAACTCCGCCGCATCGATGTCGGATCGTGGTTCAATAGGCGATTTCCGAAACAGGCCGACCTCCGATTCGCTCGCGAGACAATTCCCACGCTGGCGAGTGCCCTGAGCCTGTGCGAGAGCTTTGCGGGCCCGATATACGTCGAACTGAAATGCCGGCCCTCGGACGTCAAGCCGCTGACGGCGGCCGTCAGCGGCCTGATCCGAGACTCGCCGTTCCTGTCGCAGATCATCGTCAAGAGCTTTGACCTCGCTGCTGTCGCCGAATTGCGAAGCCTGTTGCCGTCCGTCCAAACGGCTGCGCTTTTCGAACCGTCGATCATGACCGTTCTTCGGCGACGCAGCCACCTGATCGGCATGGCCCGCGAAGCAGGTGCCCGGCAGCTTTCGCTTCACACTTCACTCGCAACGCCAAAACTGACACAGCTTGCCGCGGATGTCGGCATGTCCGTCGCTGTATGGACGACCGATGACCCGCGATGGATAGCCCGCTGTAGGCAGCGCGGCATCGGATCACTCATCACCAACGACCCGGCCGGCATCATAAGACATTTGGGCCGAAGCGACTGATTGTTGCCTGTCACGATTTTTGAGAATAAACTCAAGAGGAATGAAATTTTACGAGACAGTTCTCGATCTGATCGGCAACACGCCGCTGGTGCGGATCAATCACCTTACAAAAGAGCACAAGGTAAAGGCACAGGTCTTTGCGAAAATGGAGAGCCTTAATCCCGGCTACTCGGTAAAGGACCGCATCGGCATCTCGATGATCGAGTGGGCCGAGAAGGATGGCACGCTAAAGAAAGGCGGCACGATCATCGAGGCTACGAGCGGCAACACCGGTATCGGCCTCGCCCTGGTCGCGGCTGTTCGCGGCTATAAGTGCATCTTTGTGTTGACCGACAAGGTCTCCGTCGAAAAGGTTCGATATCTAAAGGCAATGGGTGCCGACGTCGTCGTCGTCCCGGCAGCAGCCAAGCCCGGAACGCCCGATCATTATCACGAAACGGCCGCCCGCATCCACAGAGAGACGCCGAACTCATTCTATCCCGATCAATACCAGCATCCGGCTAATCCGCTCGCCCACTATCGCACGACGGGGCCCGAGATCTGGAATGACACAGACGGCAAGATCACTCATTATGTTGCCGGCATCGGCACCGGCGGCTCGATAAGCGGCACGGGCCGTTATCTGAAGGAACAAAACCCGAAGATCAAGATCATCGGCGCCGATCCGTACGGATCGATATTCAAGAATTACAAGGAATCAGGCCGCGTGCCCGAAGCAACGCCTTACCTGGTCGAAGGCATCGGCCAGAGCTTGCCGGTCACCAATGCCGACATGAGCGTAATCGACGAGGTCATAAATGTGACCGACCGCGATTCGTTTGAATGTGCCCGCCTGCTCGGACGCCGCGAGGGAATCTTCTGCGGCGGCTCGACCGGCACGAACTTCTGGGCGGCGTTGAAGGTCGCTAAGGATCTGGACGAAAACGGCGTCGTCGTCTTTATCGTCTGCGACACCGGCGAGCATTACCTGACCAAATTCCATTCGGACGAATGGATGAAAGAAAAACTCCTGCTCGAACCCCAACGCATCACCGCCGGACTCATCGCAGAGACAAAGAACGGCGCGTCGCCTACGGGCGTTATCTTCGTGGGGCCCGACGCCACGGTCGCGGAGGCCCTCGAAATGATGAATTCGCACGGTGTGACCCAACTGCCGGTCATCGATGGCTACACGGCCGTCGGCAGCCTCCGTGAAAGCGGCCTGTTGACAAAACTGCTGGCTAACCGCGACCTCATGGACGCAAAGATCAGCGACGTGATGGACAAGGCCTTCCCGGTCGTCGATGTCGATACAAGTCTCAAAGAGATCAGAGCGAAGCTCCAGCGCCATCCGGCCGTGCTGATCGAGGATTTCAAACGCATCACGGGCATCATTACGCGTTCGGATGTGCTTGATATCGAGAAATAATTTGGGTTAACCTTTCCGCACTCTATGAGCGACGAGGTCAAAAAGGCAGACAATGACGGCGAATGGCAGATGCCCGAGCCCGTATTCCGATCATCCGAAGGCTACACGCCCAAGGCCGCTGCGGCTGTGCCCGAAGACGACTTCCCGACCAACCCCGCCTTTGACGAGGCTCCGACCGAAACACCTGACAAGCCCACCGACGACGATGCCGTCCAGACCGTTCGGCCGAAGGAAAAGACACGCGTCCGCCATCAAAAAAAGAAAAAGCGCGGCTGCCTGAAGTCAGTCGCGCTCATGATCGTGATCCTGATCGCATCCGTCGCCCTGATCATCGGGACGGTAATCTATTTCATCTTCTATTCCGGCCCACGCGGACCTTTCTAAGTTCAGAGTGCAAGCTTTAGCTTGTCTCCGGCGAACGCATGAACAAGCTAAAGCTTGCACTCTGAACTACGGATGCGTCATGTCCTCAGCCTTGACCAGCCGGTCAAAATCTTCGGCTGACAATAGCTCTAATTCCATCGCTGATTCCTTTAACGAAATGCCCTTTTTGTGGGCATTCTTTGCGATCTTGGCGGCGTTGTCATAGCCGATGTGCTGATTTAATGCGGTCACGAGCATCAATGAGTTTCGCAGGTAGTGGTCGATGTTCTCGCGGTCGAGTTCGATGCCCGCGATGCAGTAATCGACAAAACCGTGACAGGCGTCGTGGATGAGCCGCACCGAATGCAGGTAGTTGTGGATCATCACGGGCTTGAAGACGTTCAACTCAAAATTGCCCTGCGAGCCGGCGAACCCTATCGCCGCGTCATTGCCCATCACCTGAACCGCGACCATCGTCATCGCCTCGCTCTGCGTAGGGTTGACCTTGCCGGGCATGATCGACGAGCCGGGCTCGTTCTCGGGCAGCGTGATCTCGCCGATGCCGCAACGCGGGCCTGAGGCCAACCAGCGAATGTCGTTTGCGATCTTCATCAGGCTCGCTGCGAGCGTCTTTAACGCTCCTGACGCAAAGACGACTTCATCATGCGCACTCAATGCCGCGAACTTGTCCGGATGTGCCTTGAAGGGCAAGCCCGTCAGCTCGGCGATCTTTGCCGCCGCGCGGTCGGCGAATTCGGGATGTGAGTTCAGCCCCGTACCGACGGCCGTCCCGCCGATGGCGAGATCAAGAAGGCCGGGCATCACCATCTCGAGCCGCTCGATATCGCGTTCGACGAGCGCGGCCCAGCCGCCAAACTCCTGCCCGACGGTCACGGGCGTCGCGTCCTGCAAATGTGTGCGGCCGATCTTGACCACGTCCTTGTATTCCTCGGCCTTTGCTCGAATGGCGTCGGCGACCTTTTGCACTTCGGGGATCAGGGCGTGCGTCCGCTCGGCGGCAGCGACATACATCGCGGTCGGAAAGGTGTCGTTAGACGACTGTGACTTGTTTACGTCGTCGTTAGGATGGATCGGCGCCTTCGATCCCATCTCGCCGCCCGCGATCTCGATCGCGCGGTTCGAGATCACCTCGTTGGCGTTCATGTTCGTCTGCGTGCCCGAACCTGTCTGCCACACACGCAGCGGAAAATGCGCGTCGAGCTTGCCCTCGATCACCTCGTCTGCGGCCTGCGAGATGAGTTTTGTCTTCTCATTATCGAGCTTCCCGAGATCGCGATTCACAATCGCCGCTGCCTTCTTGAGGATGCCAAGCGCGCGAATCACCTCGCGCGGCATCACGTCAAAACCGATGTTAAAGTGCTTCAGCGACCGCTGCGTCTGCGCTCCCCAATACGCCGATGTCGGCACCTCGATCTCGCCCATCGAATCGGTCTCGATGCGCGTCCTTGCTGCTTTCTCCGTTGCTTCCGCCATGTTGATAGACCTGCCCGTGCGAAAAGTAGATTCTAATTCATGCCGCTAAGCGAGACAAAGCATGCGAAAGGTGACCTGTGTCATGTTCCCGCCAATGTATTCAGGTATCATTAAAATATGAAACTCAGGATCAGCGGCAATTCACTGCGCCTGCGACTAACTCGCAGCGAGGTTGAGGAATTTGCGTCGACGGGCACTTACGAAAGCTCGATCGCCCTCGTAGGAGGGCGGCTTGTCTATAAGCTGGAAAAAGACGCCGACTCGGCATCGCCGTCGGCTATGTTCTCTGACGGCATGATCACGGTAAGTGTGCCTGCATACGCCGCAGACCAATGGACCGGAAGCGAGGACGTGGGCATTGAGGCGACGCACGCCGGACTAAAGATCGTGATCGAGAAGGATTTCGCCTGTCTCACCCCGCGGCCCGGCGAAGATACTCCCGATCATTATCCACATCCGGCGACCGGTGCCGTGTGCTGAACGCTCAAATCGCCCCGATGTCGGCGAGACACCGTTTGATGCGGTCAAATGAATGTTGAATATCGTTGTCGAGTCCGACCGAGAATCGAACCAGCCCGTCGGTCAGGCCCATCGCTTCACGTTCCTCTACCGGTATCTCCGACGAGGTACTATGGCCCGGACTGCTGAATAACGTCTTGAAATACCCCAAGCTGACCGCAAGATAACCTACCTTTTCCTGCTGCATCCGCGTCATTAGAGCGTTCGCTTTCTCGAGCGACCCCGCGTCAAGGGCCAGCATGCCGCCGTAGCCATAGCCCGGATTCATCATCTTCGAGAGCATCTCGTGCTGCGGATGATCGGGCAGGCCGGGGTAATAGACCTTCAGGCCCAGCTCACTAAACCGCTCGGCCAGGAACATGGCGTTCGCGCTGTGTTGCCGCATTCTTAGGTGCAGCGAATGAAGGTTTTTCAGAATACTCGCCGCCCGAGTGCTGTCCAGCACCGCTCCTAATAGCATCGATGCCCCGGCATTAATGTCGGTCAGTTGATGGATGAATTCGCTGCTTGCGCACACGGCCCCTGCGACACAATCACTCGTTCCGTTAATAAACTTGGTCAGGCTGTGGACGACAACGTCGGCCCCTAGCCGGATCGGCGAGAGTATCATCGGCGTGAACGTGTTATCAACGACGAGCTTCAAACCGTGCTCGTGGCAGACCGATGACAACGTCGGAATATCGGCTACCTCAAGCAGCGGGTTGCTGAGCGATTCGTAATAGATCACTCGGGTCCGATGGTTGATCAGGGACCGCACCTTGTCGAGATCGGCGAGATCGACAAAATGAACGGTTATGCCGAGCCTAGGGAGGAAATTCTTAAAGAATGCGTACGTCCCGCCGTAGATCGTCCGCGACGAGATGACCTCGTCACCCGTGCCGCAGAGTTGCAGGATCGCTGACGAGATCGCCGCCATGCCTGACGCCTTGGCCTGTGCTGCCTCGCTGTCCTCCATCCGCGCAAGTGCATCGGACAGATATTTATTGGTCGGATTCCAATGACGCGAATAGAGAAAACACCCTTCGATCTCATGATCGAATAGCTCCTCCATCTTGTCCGGACTCATGAACGTAAACGTCGAAGAATCCGTGATCGACGGATTCACATCGCCAAATTCGCCAAAGACCAGGAAATCCTGAATGGCATCGCTTGGGTCAAATCTCTCATTCATATCGATTTACGGCAATAACAGTAAACAAACTCCTGGGTCGTCCCGAATGGCGTCCGATGCGACTCGTCGAGGCTCGAGATCAACTCAAACTCATCGCCAAACTCGTCGTGCATCGTCGCGGGACTATATCTCACCACGTCGAGGCCGCTGCATTTCATCGGCCCGGCGAGGCCGAAGGACGCGATGATCACATGACCACCAGGCTTTACCGCACGGTTGACGAGATCAACGTAACGCCGGCGATCCTCCGAAGCGGTAAGAAAGTGAAACACCGCCCTATCATGCCAAACATCATAATGATCTTTGGCAAGTTCTACGTTTGTAATATCGGCCTCGATCCAATTGACGAGGTTGTTCCGCTCGCCAAGCCGCGCCTTGCTGACCTCTATCGCCGTACTCGAGATATCGAGCACCGCGACATCGATGAACCCGGCATCCAACAGATCATCCACCAACGTCGAATTGCCGCCGCCCACGTCGATGATCGCCGCGTCCTTTTCGACGCCGGTCTGAACGATCATCCTGAGCGAATTATCCAGATGCTCGCGAAACCAACTGACCTGACCGTGCGGCTTCGTTGAATACACGTTCTCCCAGTGGGCCTTTTTATCCATTAGAACTCTCCTCTTCGTCCGCGTTTCGGCGTCGTGACCCGACGTCGCATGCGCCGCGAAGTCAGGTCGGATAGCCGAGTTTAGGCAGGATCACGAGCTGCAGCAGCAGCCAAAAAGCCACCAGGCCTATCACCCATAGAATGTCGTCGATCACGGCCGCGCTCCCATAGGCAGGCCCGCCGCCTTCCACGCTTCAGTCCCGCCTTTTACAACTATCGCTTGTTTGAATCCGGCATCGATGAGTATCCTGGCCGCCTGCGACGAGCGATTATCGGTGCGGCAGATCAGATACACAGGCTCATTCGCCTCCAGCATATCGAGGCTCGCAGCTAGTTTATCGAGTGGGATGTTGCGGGCCCGGTCCGCATGGCCGGCCGCGTATTCTTCCGGTGTTCTGACGTCAATGAACTGCGAATAGGCAGCCGAAGTCGCCGGCAAAGCGGCCTGAGGTGAGATCTCGGTTACGCCCGGAGCACTTACGACATCTGGTGCATCAGTCGTCTTGGTCGGGGCCGACCGGCAGGCCCACGTGATCGCCAACAACGAGATCAGGACAACAATAGGTACTCTATTCACAAAAACCTCGGCTTCAATTGACCTGAAAATTGCGCATCATGCCCATATCCTCATGCTCGAGATTGTGGCAGTGATATACAAACTTGCCCATAAAATCCTCGAACCTGAGGAGTAAACGAACTCGCTCGCCCGGCATAAGCATGAAAGTGTCCTTCCATCCTGAGTCCACAAATCCATATCTTACGCCTTCGTAATTCGTTGCCCCCGATGGGTTCATTTGGCGTTCGATGATCTGGAATTGTACGAGATGAATGTGCATCGGATGGGCCATCTGCACCATTCCCGCCTGATTTGGGATGTCCCATACCTCAAGCGTATTCAGCGCCACATTCTCATTCGCCGCGACCCCGTTCATCTCAAACATTCCGCCGTTGAGCATGAACATGCCCATCTGAA
This sequence comes from uncultured Chloracidobacterium sp., assembly GCA_964568325.1. Lineage (GTDB taxonomy): Bacteria > Acidobacteriota > Blastocatellia > Pyrinomonadales > Pyrinomonadaceae > OLB17. The sequence continues at coordinate 7,480 of CAZMQR010000001.1, forward strand.
ATGTAATCGGGAATGCTCTCGGGTTCCCCACGTTGACGGCGTCCTCGAGGCGGTAGCGAGTTATTGCAGACAGCGTCGGCGGCAGCACGAAGTTGTCCACCACGCGGAGCCTGACACGAAACGACATGATCGGAAAAGCCGCACCATTCGGCAGCGCGGCCCCACCATTGCCCATGTTTCCCATAGGCGAGAATGCCTGGCTCACCAGCCGACGGTTTCGTCGCAACGGAGCTCCTCTGAAATCCGCAATGACCTCATATCTTTCACCGGGCGACAGCATCAGATACGGCCGCTCGACCGGCGCCTCGAGTAATCCGCCGTCAGATGCGATGACCGTCAGCGGCGTTCCGTCGCTCCACGCAAGCTTGTAGAAACGCGAATTTGACCCGTTAAGAAAACGGAGCCGGTACGTTCGGCTTGCCACATCGACCGAACGCGCCATCTTTCCATTCACAAGCACGCGGTCGCCCAGATACCCAACCATCGTGATCGGCTGATAGGCAAACTGATTGTCGGGGGCAAATATGCGGTCCTGCAGCACGATCGGTATTTCGGCCTCGCCCGACGGCAGCCCGAGCGCCTGTTCTTCGTCATCAGTGACAATAAAGAGCCCGGCCAGGCCGCGACAGACCTGCGTCGCGGTCCGCATGTCTGGATGCGGGTGATACCAATAGGTGCCGGCGCGATTCATTACCGTGAACTCATAGACATAACTTGCCCCCGGCTCGACCGTAAAACGCGGATGAGCGTCCATTGCCTCAGGCACATGCAGCCCGTGCCAGTGCATCAGCGTCATCTCGGGCAGGTTGTTGGTAAAGTTGACCCTGATGGTTTGGCCTCGATGCACGCGGATCGTTGGGCCAAGGAAAGAACCGGGAATCGGCTCAAAGTTCTGCGGCGTTCCCTGCACGACCTCGCCCTCATACCTCCAGACCGATGTCTGAGCCCCGGGCAGCAGGCCTACGGTGGATACAACCGCCCGAAGATTGATGATGACGTCGGGCACCGCAGCGGTCCGCGCCGCATGTGAGCCAAAGGCCAGCCGATCGCCTAACAGGGCCGCACCTGCGACACCGGTCAACTTAACAAAATCACGTCTCTTCATACTAATGGTCAACTACTCGGCCGCTTTCGTGCTGGCACACGCGGCCGCGCTCACCTCGGTTTCGAGCCCGGCCTCTATCCACGCCGCCGTTCCGCCCGTGACGTTAAAGACCTTCTTAAAACCCGCATTTTCCAGAATACCGCAGCCGATCGACGATCGGTAGCCGCCCTGGCAGATCACGTAACTCGGTACTGCAGGATCAAGTTGATCGATCTCTGAGGCAAGTTTGTCGAGCGGGATATTTCGCGACCGATGTGCATGCCCCGCGTCGTGCTCCGCAGGCCGGCGAACATCGACAAGCTGCAGGTACTTCTCGGTCTTCGACAACTCGGCGACCTCGCCAACCGCTACCTGCTCGATCACTTTTCTCTCACCGGTGTAGTCGCCGATGAATTGATATCCGATGACTGTTTCATGCCCTACGCGGGCCAGCCGCATTACAGCCTCATCGACCTGATCCGCACCGTTGGAAATGATCGCTATCGGCGTGCCGATCGGTATCAGAGTGCCCGACCACGAGGCAAACTGCCCGCCAAGACCGATATTGATCGAATTCGGAACGTGCCCTGCTCCGTATTCAGTATTCGTGCGGATATCGATAACTACACCGTCAAAAGCAAACACTTCGTCCGTTGATAGGGCCGTAGGCCTTGCAAGCTCATCAAGCGCGGCCGCGCCCTCAAGGTTCTTTGCCGCACTTCGCGGAAAATACATCGGCACCTCAGGCTGGTCGGCCGCCACGAGCTTAACGAACTCATCCTTCGTCATTGGCTGCAATGCGTAATTGAATTTTCGCTGTTCGCCGAGCGTTGACCAGGTCTCTTTTGACAGAGACTTACCGCAAAGCGAACCGGCTCCGTGCGCGGGATAGACCTCAGTATCATCCGGCAGCGGCAGTATCTTTTCACGCAGGGAATCGTAGAGCATCCCGCCCATCTGCTCGGCCGTAAACCCTTTAGACCCAATAAGGTCCGGGCGGCCGACATCTCCGATGAAAAGCGTATCGCCCGTGAATATCCTGAGCGGCGAGCCGTCAGATTCCGCAATGATCGTGATGCCCTCAGGCGTGTGTCCGGGCGTTTCGAGAAATCTGAGCTTCACACGACCGACCGACAACTCGTCGCCGTCGGTAACCTTGAGCGTGGGGAACTTTGTATTTGCACGCTGCCCGTAAACGATCTGTGCTCCGGTCTTAGCGGCTAGCTCAATGTGTCCGCTGACAAAGTCCGCGTGCGAGTGCGTTTCGATGACGTACTTGATCTTCTGCCCGTTGGCCTCAGCCTCGTCCAGATATTGCTGCACGTCACGCTGCGGATCGATGATCGCCGCCTCGCCCTCAGAGCCGAGGTAATATGACGCATGAGACAAACAGCCTAAATAGAATTGCTTGAACTGCATTTCTCCTTTCTCCGTATTTGTGAACATTTTATCAGTATCGAGTGAGCGGTGCTTATTTCTTCACTGCACGGTCACGCCGCCCCGCCCTCGTTGGCGGCAAGTCACAAGCTGCCGAGGCCTTGTTCCAAGGCATTCGTGCCAGCACCATCGCCATTCCGCACGTATCCGTAACGGCAGCGAACACAAGGCCCGCGCCGACAAAACCGCTGAGAATGAAGAAATACGGCGTAACTGCAAACCCCACGACAATGCCGATCACGACGAGCAGGCCCGCCGCGAAGCGCACTTGACGCTCGAGCGACCAGACCTTCGATTCGCCTACGACAATAGGCAGGGCGGCGCCCGCCCACGCGGCCATTCCTCCCTTGATCACATGGATGTCGGTGAAACCCTTGGCCGACAGTTTTTCAGCAGCCTGTCGTGCGCGGTTTCCCGAGCGGCACATCAGATATACCGGTTTTGAATGATCGATATCGGCCGCGTGTTTCTCAAAATTGGACAACGGCATCAACTGCGCGTCTGCTATACGCTCGCTGTTGAACTCGGAATATTCCCGCACGTCGATCACCTGACACTCACCGCCAGTTTCGAGCATCTCATTGATCTCGTGCACAGTTGCTAGTTTGATCATCGCTCTTGATTTCTCTCCTATTGGTCTAATATACTCAACTCGGATATGAGTATATAACTATATCGTTATATTATCAAGCGTGTAATGAAAAAGACTATGTCACCTGAGGTAGTCGGCTTAGTCGCCCAGCGGTTCAAAGTGCTGTCAGAACCGCTCAGGTTGCAGATACTGCAGCGTCTGGAAAGAGGTGAATCGAGCGTCTCGGACATCACCCACGCAGTGGCCTCGACCCAACCTAACGTGAGCAAGCATCTGCGGATCCTGCAAGACGGCGGCCTTGTCGCTCGCCGTCAGGATGGCAATACGGTTTACTATCGTATCGCCGATGACTCGGTCTTTGAACTCTGTCAGGTTGTCTGCGGGAGTTTGCAAGAGAAGTTTGTTCGGCAACGATCGATTTTTGCATGATCAAGCCGTAGGCCGAAGGTACCTGACGACAAATCTCGGCGGCTCATCCTCATTCTCCGGCGGCATTTCGACAAAGCCGGTCTCAACAAGGCCGTTTTCACTAAACCGAGAAAGGTCGCGCCGCGAGCACGGCCACGGCACGGTATTAGGTTCCTCGTCGTCACCTCTCCCGCGCGTGACGACGACGAGCTCGCCACCCTCGGCGACAAATGCGGCGATCGAATCGATCACCCGCGGACGCATCTCAAGCGGCAGCGGCTGTATCGTGTAGATCTCCAATACAAAGTCAAAAGCTCCGAGCCAGCCAGGAGCGGGCTGAAACAGGTCAGCGGCCTCGAATTGAATGTCCGTATCGCCGTAGAGCTTCTTTGCCCACTCGATCGCGGTCGGCGAGAGGTCAAACGCCGTTACCTTAAATCCGAGGTCGTGCAGATACTTAGCATCGTCGCCAAGCCCGCAGCCCACCACGAGCGCGGTTCGCCCATCGCCTTTCAGCCTGTTTGCTTCCGCCCACTTGTGAAAGTAACTGTTCGGCTCAAGGTCGGCCCACGGTATGACCTCGTTGTCGCCCGCGGCCTCCCTGTATAGCGCGTCGAACCAGCCCATGACATCGCCCCGCGCCGCAAATTCCTCCTGCAGTTCGCGGACACGCTCGCGTCGTCGTTCAAGGTCAGCATTCATATCAGGTGATGAGGGCATCGGCAGCTCCACTTCCTAGTTTACCCAAACACCGGCCGTCAAACTAGCACACGGTTGCCGGAAGACCTATAATGGTTAATTCGCAATTTGACTTTATTTACTGAGGTTTATCGCTTTGGCAGAACAATTTGACGTAACTATCATCGGCTCGGGGCCTGGCGGCTATGTTGCCGCGGTGCGTGCCGGACAGCTTGGATTAAAGGTCGCTCTGATCGAGAAAGAAAAGGACGCACGGCTGGGCGGCACTTGCGGCCTGCGGGGCTGTATACCGACAAAGGCACTGCTGAATGCCGCTCATCTGTATCAGAAAGCAGGACATTTTGAGCAGTTTGGGCTAAAGGTCGATGGCCTGTCGTTCGATTTTCCGTCGATCCAGAAATACAAATCCGACGTCGTGGCAAAAAACTCAGCCGGGGTGACCTATCTGATGAAAAAGAACAAGGTCACGGTCTATAACGGCTTCGGGAAGATTCTCGACAAAGGCAAAGTCGAGGTCGCACTCGCCGACGGCAAGAAGCAGACGATCGAGACAAAGAACATTATCATCGCCACCGGCTCGGTCGTCCGGCCGATCCCCGGCTTTGAGACCGACGGCAAGACGGTCGTCAATTCCGATCACATCCTGGAACTGCAAAAGGTGCCGAAATCGCTGATCGTCATGGGCAGCGGCGCGGTCGGTTCGGAGTTCGCGAGTGTTTACAGCCGGTTTGGCTGCGACACGACGCTCGTCGAGCTGCTTGATCGTATTGTCCCGCTCGAAGACGCGGATTGTTCAAAAGAACTCGCACGTGCATTCAAGAAGCAGGGTATCAAGGTCGAGACCGGCCTTAAGCTCGACAAGTTGGAAAAAACGAAGTCGGGCGTCAAAGTCTCGGGCAAGAACGCCAAAGGCGACACCGTCATGCTCGAAGCTGAGATGCTGCTCGTCGCCGTCGGCCGCATGGCATATCTCGAAGGCCTCGGCCTTGAAAAAACAAAAGTAAAGGTCTCGGACCGCGGCACAGTCGAGGTCAATGAATACTGCGAGACCGCCGAGCCCGGCATCTATGCCATCGGCGACGTTATCCCGACCGCACAACTCGCCCACCTCGCCTCGAAAGAAGGCATTATGGTCGTCGAAAAGATCGCAGGCAAAAATGTGGAGCCGATCAAGCACAACCTCGTCCCGAACTGCACCTACTGCGACCCCGAAGTCGCCAGCGTCGGCCTGACCGAAGAGAAAGCAAAGGCCGCAGGTTATGACGTGAAGGTCGGTAAATTCCCGTTCTCAGCCTCTGGCAAAGCACGCATCCTCGGCGAGACCGACGGCTTTGTAAAGATCGTCGCCGAAAAGAAATACGATGAGGTTCTCGGCGTCCACATCATCGGCCCGCACGCCACGGAACTCCTCGCCGAAGCCTGCGTCGGCATGGCCCTCGAAACCACTGCCGACGAACTAGGCCGCATAATGCACGCCCACCCAACCGTGAGCGAATCCGTCATGGAAGCCGCCGAAGGTGTGCATGATCTGACGATTCATATGTAAAGTATCCTTTTGACGATTCTGTTCTATGGAAACCAGACACCAAGTTCCGAAGTTCTGTTGGTTTAACTTGATGTTCTTGCAGGACTGTCAGACCCATCTCGATTCAAACTCAGGGAAGAAGATTGCTGACATCTATGCCGAATTTTGTAATAAGCATGGACTGGATGGCGACGCGTCGTATTCATATCCGCTCATTAACCAGGGCCTGGTACTGACTGCACTATATGGCTTGCTAGTATATCCCCAGGAGTTGTGGGAGAAAGACAAGGAAATGGGGACGAACTTTGCTTTTTTCTCGAGGCGCGTTTTCAATTTCAGCGATTTGGTTGAACATCCAAAGTCGATCTGGTCTGAAGAACAATTTCGCAGTTTGGTCACTTACGATTTCATTAGACGGATTCGACATTCTATCGCGCACGCAAATGTTTCGATTGGTACTGATAGTCAGCGATATCTTTTTTGGAATCTGAACAGAAGAGATGAAAAGGACTTTGAGGTCAGCGCAAGTCATCAGGAAATTGGTGGTTTCATTACGGAAATTGCCAAGTATTTTACAAACGAAGTTAGTTCAACATCTTCCTCGAAGACCGATATATCACTCATTCCTTACTTAGGTCCGATCAGTTGATGACTAACCGACTGGTAGGAGTTCAACTTCCTATCCGCGGAGACATGAATAACTTTTGTCTTCGGCCTCTGCGTTCTCCGCGATCTCTGCGGTTAAAATAGGGCTATGCGGACTCTACTATGCGTGATCGTGCTCGTGGCTGTACAATCGCTTGCGGCCCAGTGGGTAAAGCAGAACGTCGATACTACCGCGAGCCTTCGCGGGCTGTCGGTCGTGAGTGAAAAGGTCGTCTGGGCGAGCGGCACGGGCGGGACGGTGATCCGCACCATCGACGGCGGCAAGACTTGGAATGTAATGACTGTCCCGGGCGCCAAGCAGCTCGACTTTCGAGATGTCGAGGCGTTTGGTTCCGAAACAGCTTATGTTCTCAGTATCGGGAACGACCGCAACTCGAGGATCTTTAAGACCCTCGACGGCGGAGCGACCTGGAAGCAGCAGTTCATGAGCATGAACATTCTCACCTTCTACGACGCTATCGCCTGTTGGGACGAGATGAATTGCATTGCGATGTCGGATCCGGTGCATGGTAAATTTTTGCTTACCGGCACAACGGACGGGGGCACATCATAGAAACAGATCGACAACGCAGAAATGCCGCCGGCCACGATGAGCGAATCCGCGTTTGCCGCTAGCGGCACCTGCCTGATCGCGCACGGCAAGGACGGCCTGTTCCTCGTGACCGGCGGCGGTAATTCGCGCGTGTTTCGATCAGTTGATCGCGGGCGCACTTGGACGGTTGTGGCGACTCCGCTCGTCAAGGGCCGCCCTGGCACGGGCATATTTTCCATTGCAATGTCCGACGCAAGAACAGGAGTGATCGTTGGCGGCGATTACGAAAAACCGACCGAAACGGCCGGCTCACTGGCCTTCACCAGCGATGCAGGTAAGGCATGGAAAGCCGGAACCGGCCTCACGGGATACCGATCTGGAGTCGCATACGTTGACCGCAAGACGATCATCGCGGTCGGCACGAGCGGCTCGGATATCTCACGAAACGGCGGAAAGAAATGGAAACCCCTCGGAACTGAGGACCTGAATTCTGTGCAATCCCGCGGCCCACAGGCGACTTGGGCCGTCGGGCCAAAGGGCCTCGTCGCCAAGCTCAAGTGAGTTTCGCCTGGTACGACATCCTCGGCACGGTTGGCGTCGCGGTCATTGTCGCCGCATATTTCCTGCTCCAGACGGGACGGCTGCGGAGTGGGCAGTTGGCGTATTCGGTGATGAACGGCGTCGGGGCGGTGCTGATACTCATCTCGCTCTACTACGCATTTAACTTCCCGTCGCTTGTAGTAGAATTCTTCTGGCTGTTGATCAGTTTGTACGGTATCGGGCGGTACTTTTCGCACAGGCGGAGCCGCTAGATTCACCTAAAGCGCAGGCTGGCAGCCTGCGGTCTGACGATAATGCAGAGTTTTACGACCGTTCCATTCAAGGCTGAGAGCGAGCACGGCATAACCCATGCGCACGGCATGGCAAAGTTTTCGAGCGCCGGGATCGTGCTTGAATTCGAGGCTAAGATACTTGGACTGCTCTCGCAGGGCATCAAAGAGATTCGTCTGCCGATCGGTGAACTCCTCGACGTAACATTCAAGAAAGGCCTGTGGCGAAGGAGCTCGAAAATAATCATCCGCCTGAGGTCGATCACTAAACTGGCGGACCTGCCAAACAAAGGTGGCAAGATCATCCTAAAGATCGCGAAAGACGATTTCGAACGCGCCCGCGACGCCGTCGAGCGCTTGCAAAAGGAGATGTCAGAGCCGCCTGAGCTTCAGGCAAGCCTGCCAAGATCGCTGTTCGACAACAGCGAGGACGAAACGCAGGAGTTGCAGGATGGATGAGTTATTCGAATGGGGTCCGGTAAAAGCTGAATCCAATCTTGCGAAGCATGAAGTTTCATTTGAAGAGGCGCAAACGATCTTCTTCGACACTCACTCGCTCGCTGTCCCAGATCCCACGCATTCGGTCGATGAACAACGCTTCATCATCACGGGATATTCGATCCTGGGTCGGCAATTAGTTGTCGTCCACACTGACAGAGATGGTAAAATCAGGATCATCAGCGCAAGGCTGGCGAACCGCCGAGAGAGACAGGTATATGAGCAAGAAAAACGATAACAGCGACGATATGTTGGATCACTACGACTTCTCTGGTGGTGTTCGGGGTAAGTATGTCGACCGCGTCAGGGAAAGCGGGCAGATCGTCCTTCTGGAACCTGACGTCGCTGAGGTATTTACCGACTCTGACGCCGTTAACGTAGCTCTGCGCGGTCTCCTGCCGGTCATTCAAAACCAGGTCGAGAGATCGCACCAACATTAAACCTCAAGGGTGAAAGAATGCCAAAATACGTAATCGAACGCGATATTCCCGGCGTCGGCGATTCACCGGCCGACGCCCTGCAGGCGGTCTCGCAGACATCTTGCAACGTGCTCCGCGAGCTTGGGCCCGAGATACAGTGGGTCCAGAGCTATGTGACCCACGACAAGATCTACTGTGTCTATATCGCCCCGAATGAGGACATTATTCGCGAGCACGCGACCCGCGGCGGATTCCCCGCGAACGCCATCAACGAGGTCAAGACCGTGATCGACCCGACAACGGCCGAGGCCTGATGCCGACCGGCCCAAAACCACCGACGATGTCCCCGGCCCACATCCAGCGGGTGGCATTCATTGCCATTCTCTCTTTCCTGTTCTTTCTCGGGATGATGTTTGTCTACTACCTGCGTGGCTCGCTCCTCTATTTCCTACTCGCGACCGCATTTTTGGTCGTGTACGTGATCACGATGATCTCGTTCGTAAAATTGCGAAAGGGTCGCGGTTAGTGCGCTGATTGGATCGCAACAACACAAATGACCAAACTTGGCCTCAAACCAGATAGTAAGAAATGCTTGACAAATCGTTGATATTGTGATACGTTGTTTCAGTGTCGCAACCCATAAAGCTCCCGTCTGAGCCGCCAAGATCCTTTTACCAGATTTTTTTTTCAAAACTCGGCGGGGCAGCGGGGAAAATGGGGCTAAGTGTTGAAAACACAGACAGTTATTTGTCCCACTCGGCAGCGGGACAGCAGTGGGACACGCCACTCGCTGCGCCCCGGCAAATACGATCCAAGGTTCGAGGAATTCGGGCGGGTGAAAGATCATGTTATTTTTTTCAAAATCCGGCAAAACAGCCCCGGAAACCAGCGTAAGTTGTTGAGATCACAGCCACTTAATTGTCCCAGAGGGGCAGCGGGACACGGTGGGACAGGCGATTCGGGCCGCAGACGCTAAATGATGCAAACATTGATGTTATGCAAAACACTAAATGTAGATGGTTCCGGTGGGAAACGAAACATCTCGCCAGCCGGTACACACCGATCACGGACGGGCTGACTTAAACGGGTTTTTTCTGTATTCTGTTTGTTTATGAGCGTTGATGTCGTAATGCCTCAGATGGGCGAATCGATAACCGAGGGCACTGTTTCCAAATGGCTGAAACAGGTGGGCGACCGTGTCGAGAAGGACGAAGCCATCCTTGAGATCTCGACCGATAAGGTAGATGCCGAGGTCCCAAGCCCCGGCGCAGGCGTCCTTCTTGCGATAAACACCGCGGAAGGCGAAACCGTCGAGGTCGGGACGGTCGTCGCAGTGATCGGTGACGCAGGAGAGGTTCCAGCCGCAGCACCACCTACCGGGCAGGCCTCCGAGTTAGCCTCGAACGCCAGTGAAATGACAGGTCTGGAAGGTCCCGCTCAACCTCAACCGGTCTCGACGGAGATGCCCGATTCAACGTCAGCGGGGGCAAGAGCGCCTTCCGGACTGCAAGTTGCTGACGCGACGCCGGCAGCTGCGCCATCGGCAAATGCGACAGAGGTCATCATGCCCCAAATGGGAGAGTCCATTACCGAGGGCACTGTCTCGAAATGGCTTAGAAAGGTCGGTGATGATATCGCAAAAGACGAGGCGCTGCTTGAAATATCGACCGACAAGGTCGATGCCGAGGTGCCAAGCCCGGCCGGCGGCAAATTGCTTTCGATAAACGTGAACGAAGGTGAGACCGTCGAGGTCGGAGCCGTACTTGCATTGGTTGGTGCTGCTGGTTCCGTCGCACAGCCGACTCAACCTAAGCAAAATGAAGGTCAGGAAGGCGGGCTTGGCCCCGCCCAAGCTACGCCGGCGTCAGGTCAGGAGCAAACCTCTGCCGTCGCACCGGTTCTGGCCAAAGCAGCCGCTGCAACCGCCGGTAACGGCAATGCAACGGTCGATGAACTTCGCCGTCAAAGGTCCAGCCCGCTCGTTCGCAAGATTGCGGCCGAGCACGGCATCGATATCACGCGAATTCCGGGCAGCGGCATCAGCGGCCGCGTTACAAAGCACGACATTTTGAGCTTTATTGAAACCGGTGCAGCCCTGAGGCCGCAGGATCTGCTTGTAAAAGGAGCGGCCTCAGTTCCGACTTCCGAACCGCAAGTGCCGAGTTCAAAAACCGAAAGCCAAAAACCCAAAACCGCTTTTGCGGCTCCGCCGCCGATCGCAACTTCGATGGAGGACCGCATCGAGAAGATGTCGGTAATGCGGAAGAAGATCGCCGAGCATATGACGTTCTCAAAACAGACGTCAGCCCACGTGACCAGCGTTTACGAGATCGACATGACGAACGTGGCCAAGTTTCGCAAGGCGAATCAGGATGGGTTTCAGGCAAAGTTCGGCACAAAGCTGACCTTTATGCCGTTCATCTTTCAGGCCGTGACGGCAGCGATACGCGAGCATCGAATCGTAAATTCGCAGGTCGATGGCGATAACATTATTTACAAGGGCGACATCAATCTCGGCATGGCCGTCGCCCTCGATTGGGGCCTGATCGTGCCGGTGATCAAAAATGCCGAGACGATGTCGCTGTCCGAGATCGCGGTCAAAGCCAACGACCTCGCCGACCGCGCCCGCGGCAAAAAACTCAATCCCGACGAGGTGCAGGGCGGAACGTTTACGATAACGAATCCCGGCGTGTTTGGCGGCCTCTTTGGAACGCCGATCATCAACCAACCGCAAGTGGCGATACTTTGCGTCGGAACGATCGAAAAGCGTCCAAAGGTGATGACATCACCAGACGGAGACGATTACATCGCGGTAAGGCAGATGGCCTATTTTGCGCTGACCTATGATCATCGCGTGGTTGACGGGGCAGACGCAGAGAAGTTCCTGGCGTATCTCAAGCGATATCTTGAGAATGCGCCGTTTGCAATCTGAGCAAGATCTCGTGTTCCAGGCGTTGAGCAGATGGAGTATACTCAAAATGTTGGCTTGTCCCTCCCGCGGTATTTGACCTTTGTACTGCAACCCGCGCTGACGATTTCACGTCAAACACGTCGGCTTGTCTCTATTTTTTCCTCGAGGAGTTGATTATGTATAGAAAGATTTCGGTTCTGCTACTGACCGTTGCCTTCTCTGGTTTGAGCCTGTTTGCCCAGGACACACAGCTTCGAACGGCCGTTGCGGGCCAGAAGTACAAGATCAAGGGCAACATCATCTCAAAGGAGAATGACACAACATTCATTGTCCGGGATTCGACGAACGTCGACACACGACTCGTGATCACACCTAACGCGAGCATTAAGAGCAAGAGCTTCTGGGGCGGCGACAGGTATCCGCTTACCTCGCTCGTGCGCGGTGCCACGATCGAGACCGAGGGCGTCGGCGACAGCAGCGGAAGCGTCTCGGTAAGCAAGGTGCGTTTTGATAAAGATTCGCTTGAGACCGCACGCGCCATCGATGCCCGCACTTCGCCCATCGAAGACCGCGCGACCGCGATGGAGCAGAATCAGCAGCGGCTTTCCGGCCAGATCGACGAATTGATGGCAATTTCCAATGCTGCGAAGGGTGGTGCTAAGGCAGCCCAGGACACTGCGGATGCCGCTGTCGCGGGCGTTAACGCCACGAACAAGCGGATCACGGACCTCGATGATTTCGTCGTGCAATCGACTACGACCGTGAACTTTAGGGTCAATAGCTCGGTCCTGTCGAGTGAAGCAAAGGCGTCGCTGGACCAGATGGCGGCAACCGCGATGACCATGAAGGGTTATGCCGTAGAGGTCACCGGTTTTGCGTCCGCAGAGGGCGGCACTGCAAAGAACAAGGCCCTCAGCCAGCGGCGTGCTCAGGCCGTGAAAGACTATTTGATCGAGATCCACAATGTGCCGCTCCGCCGATTTGTTGAATCCTATGGCTTTGGCGAACTCCAGGCCGTCGCCGACAATTCGACGCGCGAGGGCCGCGAGCAGAATCGCCGTGTCGAGGTAAAGCTCCTCGTCAGCCGCGGCATCAACACCAACGTCGAGGTAAAGGCACAGCCGAACGAATAGTTGTCAGTTGATTGTTAGGGCATTAGATGAGCGAGGCCGATCTCACACTCGCTTCTGAAGATGCCCTTTCCTTTTGCGAAATGAAGGTGCCAGCGCGCAGATACCTTGTGCTCATCTCAACGCTCTTTGGAGCGTTGGCGATGGCCGCATCTGCTCAAACCCCGACGCCAAGGCCGACGCCGGACGATGACGTTATCAAGGTCTCATCGCGGTTGGTCGTGGTTCCGGTTTCGGTCACAGACAACAACGGCGATCCGGTCGCCGGCCTGACAGCGACAGATTTTCGCGTCTCGGAAGAAGGCCGGCGGCAATCGGTCGAGAGCGTCGGCAGCGCGGACGTGGTGCCGCTTGAGATCGCACTCCTCTTTGACATATCGGCCAGCACGGACGCGATGTTTCGCTTTGAGCAAGAGACGGCGGCCAGGTTCCTCCGCGATGTGATGAGACAGAATGACCGGGCTACGGTCTTTACGGTTGGCGAACGCGGCGTGCTTGTTCAATCGAGAGATACATCCGAACGGTCGATCGCGAGCATTAGGGCCATCATGCCGACGAAGGAACAGACGGCCTTTTATGACGCGGTCCGTTTCGCTGCAGAACACTTAAGGCGAAACGCCCCCGACGGCGTTCGCAAGGTAATGGTCATCATCTCCGACGGCGAAGACACAAACAGCGAAGGCGTGATCCGAGCTATCTGGAACGCCGAACGAAAAATCACCGACGACGTTCAGGGCGAGAAGCTTCGGGACCTGCGCGTGAGGGCCCGCGATGGAGCAAAGTTGGCGGAACAGGCACGTGTCGTCAGGAGCCTGCAAGACGCCGATGCCGTCTTCTATTCGATCAATCCTGCGGGAAGTTCATTTCGATTGAACAAGATGAGCGTGTTTGGCCAGCAGAATATGGAGCGTTTTGCTAAGGAGACCGGTGGCTCGGCATTCCTCCCGAGCTTCCTGCCGATCGATACAAAAGACGGCTACCTCAACGACAATAATTCGCGGAAGAATCAGGAGCTTCTCGACCGCATTTTTCGCCAACTGGCAAACGAACTGAGGGCCCAATACTTGATCCAGTATTACTCCGAAGCCGAGTTTCCGGCGAATCGCTTCGTCAAGGTTGATATCGATGTGCCAGGCCGCTCCGGATCGCGCGTCCGGTCGCGTGAGGGATACTTCGTCAAGAACTAGCCGTCCTTTCGGCCGACCGTCTCGAGCGCCATCGCACGCCGCTTCCCGGCCTCGAATTTCGTCCTCGGCGTCGCGTCCTGCGGAAGCGCGACGTTGCCCTGGATCGCGTTTGTATTGTTGACCTTGCCCTTGGCCTCGGTGTTCTTATTTTTCGGCGGCATCGCGATCGCGCCCATCAGCCGCTCAGGCGTTGGCGTCGGGAACGGAAACCTCAGATCGCCGATCGTCGGCTTGCTCTTTGAAAACAGCGAAACGAACAGCACGCCGGTGAACAGAGCAGTTATCAGCGACGCGATAGCCGTCGCATACAGCCTCGTCCGCTGTTTAACCTTCGCCCATCCTACCGGGCAATCGGCCGTGATAACACTTCCGTCGGCACGCCTGTAATAGCGAACACAAAGCCGGCCTTCGTGGTTTGTAACGAGTTGCTCCGCCTCGTCACGGGTCATCCCTGAAAGGTTGTAAACCGTAAGCTTGCAATCTCCACAGAAGCGCTTGCGGTCGTCGCCATACATCTCATTCCAGTCCGCCGAGCACGGGCTGGCGATATTGATATTGTTCAAAGGGCTGTTAAATCTTGTCATAATCGCTCCGCTCTTCTCAAGAATTCAGCAATGCGCTGATGTTGAAGGAACGAAGCTGCAAGGATTACTTGCACGTTTTATTACGGATGATGACGACGATATCTGTGGGTGATCGGCCGCCTCCGTCCGACGCCGATGGCGTTCTTTGAGATGATGAGCGTCGGTGGCAATTGCTGTCGTTTGAACTCGTTCGCAGGGTGCTCGACCTTGTTGAGAATGCCGTAAACCAGGTCGGCATCGTTGCCCGCGGCGATGATCTCGGCGGGCGAGGATTTTTGCTCGAAGTACATCTTGAGAACCGGATCCATTGTCTCGTACGCCGGCAGGCTGTCCTGGTCGAATTGATTTGGAGCAAGCTCGGCCGACGGCTTCTTGTCGATTATCTTCTTGGGGATGATCTCGCGGCCGGCCTTTTCGTTCATGTGCCGGGCGATCTGCCAGACCTCTGTTTTTAGCACGTCGCCGAGCACGGCGAGACCGCCGTTTGTGTCGCCATAGAGCGTGCAATAACCGACGGCAAGTTCGCTTTTGTTGCCGGTCGATAGAAGCAATCGACGTTCGGCATTCGAGATCGCCATAAGGATTACGCCGCGAAGACGCGACTGCATATTCTCAGCCGCAAGCGATTCGCCGCCTTTTGTCGGCTTGTGCAAATTGGTTTGTTTTAGCAGCACTTCGAAGGCATCCGAGATCGGTTCGATACGACTTTCGCAGCCGAGATTGCGGACAAGTTCCTCGCTGTCCTTGATGCTGCCCTCAGACGAGAATGGCGATGGCATCATGACACAGAGCAGGTTTTCCGGGCCGATCGCCTCGGCCGCAAGTGCCGCTACCAAGGCCGAATCGATGCCGCCCGATAGTCCAAGAACGGTCTTCGTAAAGCCGTTCTTTCGGGCATAATCCCTTATTCCCAAAACCAATGCCCGATGGATCGAATCGATCTCGCCGCCCGTGATGCCGCGCGCGTCGGGCTTGCGGCAGTCTAGCTCGACAGTCTCGACAAACTCTTCAAAAGCAGCCGCCTGCAGGATGATATCGCCCTCTTCGTCAGCGATCAGGCTGGCGCCGTCAAAGATGATGCCGTCGTTGCCACCTACGAGATTCACGAAAACGATCGGCTTCTTCTGCAGCTTGGCTCGATGCGCGACCATGTCGCCGCGAAGCTTGATCTTGCCCTTGTTATACGGCGAAGCGTTGACCGATATGATCACGTCGGCTCCCATCGCGATGACCTCGTCGGTCGGGTCGTGTTCATACAAACGCTCACGCCAGAAGGTCTTGTCGTTCCAAAAATCCTCGCAAACGACAACGCCGAGTTTGACGCCATTGACCTCGAAGATGCTGCGATGATCGCCCGGCTCGAAGTATCTCGGATCGTCAAACACGTCATACTCGGGCAGCAGCGATTTGTCGGCATAGCCCAGCAAACTGCCATTAGAGATAACGGCTGCGGTGTTGTAAAGCCTCCGCCCATCAGCGTCTTCATTACGACGAACCGTGCCGACTACGGCCGTAATTCCCTCAGTAACCGGGATGATACTCTCGAGCGGTTCGGCGACATGTTCAATGATATCCGCGTCCTGAAACCAGTCCTGCGATGTATATCCGTGAGTGCAGACCTCAGGAAAGACAACTACGTCAGAACCGTCAGCCTTGGCCCTTGCGATCGCCTGAATGATCTTGGAAGTGTTGCCCTCGAGGTCGCCGTTAGTGGTGTTGATCTGGGCGATCGTTACTCTCATCCGAATGTTCAGGTGGCCTGCTCCTCCGGCTTGGGTGCTTTCTTAACCATCGTCAATCGGTTGCCGCGGTCGTTGTACACTACCTCATCCATTATGTTGTAGATGAACAGGACGCCGCGGCCGCTGGTCTTGAAGAGATTCCCCGGATCGAGCGGATCAGGGATCGCATTGACATCAAACCCTTCGCCTTCGTCCTCGATAGTGAATTTGGCTTCGTCTCGTGATATGTCAGCCGAGATTCGAACAAGCTTACCGGCATCAAATTTGTTCCCATGCTTGACCGCATTAACGAAAGCCTCATCAAGGGCAACGAAGAGATTCGACTGTTCGGGCTTGCACACGCCAAGCTTTTCGACACGCTTCATCAGGTATTCGAGCACGATATGCATCAGCGAGATCACGCTTGGCAGTTCAAAAACAATCTGTTCATGCAGCTCCTGAACGAGTTCGGCCGTATCAACGTGGCGGATCTTATAGTCAAGTATGGTGGCCACCATCGCCTGAAGCTCTTCCTCATCGAGGGGATCACGGCGAAAATTTCCGGCACCGAGCTTAAAGGCCTTTATGTGTTCACTGCCTTGCGTGGGACCCGACAGACAGAATCCCGACGCGTCGCTTACACACGTCGGATCACCCGGCCGCAGATCGAGATCGGTAATCACGAGATCAAACGGATCGAAGGTGCCGATCGCCATTGCCTCAACGCGATCATTGACTATCCGAACGGCGTGGCCCGCGTGGACAAAGACCTCCTCAAGCGCTGTGGCGAGGTCATCATGATCGTCGATGATCAGTATTTGTCGGTGCATAAAAGCGGCGGGCCCGCTGTTCAAAACTAACGAGCCGTATGCTGCCGTTGTTGCAAATAATAACGCATCGATGCCCGCACCATCTAGCCATCAGCCGCCTCGTTTGACTCCGATGAAGGCGCGCCCGCCGTGAAATTCGCCGCTAGAAGAACGTAGCTGATCCATATTAGGTCAGCCAGCAGCAGGTGGCCGAGTTGCATAATGATCGGTGCAAGCATCAATAATGTTGCCGAACCAAAGGCTATCTGCGCCAGGACAAGAATGGCCAGGACGTTTGACCAGCGTTTGACACCGGTCTCGCTGCCAGCCTGCGCGGCGAGCCAGCCCGTCAGAAAGATCAGAAAGACGCTCGTCAGTATTGCGGTTATTGGGTGCAAAAGCCTTAGCCGGAGCAGATAATTTGATGCCGGCGAAAAGTCCTTCCCAATACCCTCAGCCAATGTTCCCGATGGAAACACCATGTGAGCAAGCGCGGCTATCGAGCCGGTAATGCCGACTATGAATATTGCCGCAATGCCGACGGCGATCGCCGCCTTATATTTGCCGGCCACGGGTTGCCGCAGTGGTTCACCGCAGCATGCATACCTGGCCGTAAGCGTAAGAAAGGCCAGCAGGATGAATGTATTGATCAGATGTCCCGCCATCCAGAACGGTCTCGCTGCCGTCAGTGCCCCGGCCGTGTTGCCCGTGAGCACCAAGCCTGCTCCGACGAGGGCCTCGGTGACGATAAAGATGAACGAGACGAATGCCGTCCGCCGAACCCTGCTTCCTCGCTGGAAGCTCCTAAATGCCCAGATGACCAAGACGAGCACTGCGACAAACGCGAGAAAGCTCGTGATACGATGCGAGTATTCGATCACCGTCTTAAGCTCCGGCGCCGATGGGATCACCTCACCCTGGCAGGTAAGCCAATGCTGGCCGCAGCCGTCGCCCGATTTTGACGCTCTCAGGAACACGCCCCACAGGATCACGACGAGGTTCCACCCGAGGGTAAACCATGCATATTTGGCAAAGCTGGTGAGCTTTCTATTGCTGTCCATTTTGCTTAGAATAGCACTTTCGTTCGGCTGAGATAATGAACCGCATTCTTGCCGCTATCTCGATCATAGTCGCTGTCAGCATCGGCGTGTTTGCCGGCCGGCCTTACGTTGTGGTTCTCGGCATCGGACAGGACGCAGGCGTTCCTCAGATGGGATGCGACTCGCCGTTCTGCCGTCGGGCATGG
>CAZMQR010000001.1:25857-31467 GCA_964568325.1 uncultured Chloracidobacterium sp.
GCGTCAAGGTTTTCGCGATGCCGCGAATGAAGCAGATGCTCGAAGGGAATGCTCCGTGGTCGCAGCTCATCGCCATCAACAACATTGCCCTGCAGCCGTTGGCCGACAAGGTCGCCGTCAAGCTGACCGCCTCGATCTCCGTCAAGCCGTTCCTCGTTCCCCATCGCGACGAGTTCTCTGAAACCGTCGGGTATCGCATCGAGACCGAAGATAAGACGCTGGTCTTTATCCCTGACATAGACAAGTGGAACAAATGGCAGACGCCGCTCGCCGAACTTGTTCGTTCTGCGGACTACCTGCTGCTCGACGGGACCTTCTACGCCGACGGCGAGATCTCGCGGCCCATGAGCGAGGTGCCGCATCCGTTTGTCACCGAGACGATGCAATTGCTCAAGTCGCTGCCTCGACGCGAGCGAAACAAGGTCCATTTTACTCACTTCAACCATAGCAATCCGCTCGTCCAGGGTAACGCCAAACGCCTTGCTGAGGTCCGCCGTTCGGGTTTCCGCGTTGCCCGACGCGGCCTGAGGTTCCGGTTGTGACCGAGAAGGAGCGCATCGATACGCTGCTTGTAAAACGCGGTCTTGCCGAGAGCCGCAATCGAGCACAGGCCATGGTGATGGCCGGTGTGGTAATAGCGGACGACAAACGTGTCGAAAAACCTTCAGATAAATTCGCACCACACGCAACCATACGGCTCAAAGGCACGTCTACCGAAACAAGATACGTTGGCCGCGGCGGCCTGAAGCTCGAGGCTGCGCTGCAGCATTTTGACATCGACGTTACCGGGCTTGACTGCATTGACATCGGAGCATCAACCGGTGGTTTTACAGATTGCCTACTGCAGCACGGTGCGAAAAGCGTCGTATGTATCGACAGCGGCACTAACCAGCTTGACTGGCGGCTGCGGAGCGATCCGCGTGTCGAGGTTCGCGAACGCACCAATGCCCGGCATCTGACGCCGGCCGATTTTGACAGGCCGTTTGATCTCGCCGTTATGGACCTGTCGTTCATCTCGGTCAAAAAAGTGATCCCGGCGGCCCTGCCATTGCTAACCGACGACGGCAGGCTGATCGTCCTCATCAAGCCGCAGTTCGAGGTCGGCAAGGGCGAGGTCGGCAAAGGCGGTATCGTCCGTGAGGCCGAAAAACATGAGCGTGTCGTATCCGAGATAAACGGATTCGCTGCCGGGCTCGGGCTCAAAGTTCGCGGCGTCATCGATTCACCAATACTTGGGGCCGAAGGAAACAAGGAATTTCTCGCTCTCTATGCAAAGTGAACCTACTTATACCGTCGCCGACGAGAACCGGACTTTTGTCGAGGGCCTCGATTTCTACTTCGAGAACGGCATGATGGTCCTGACCCGACGTTACCTACTCAACCGCGGCGTCTGCTGCGACAATAAATGCCGTCATTGCCCGTTCGGAGACGCCGACTCACCGCTAGAGTAGGAAGACGTCCATCTCGCCCCGCTCCTCTCGCACGGGTTGATCCGCGACTACCACCTCGAACTGACCTTCGTCCTCATCCAGTTCCGTATAGTTTATATCTGGCTCTACAGATGTTTCTGGCAGACTCGCCGGTTCCTGGGGCTGACTGGTGACCACTCTCCGGCCGCCTGCCTTTCGAATTTCCGTCTTACCCGTCAACTGTGCAATAACGACCGCAAGCATCTTGCACGCTGGCGTGTCGCCGCTCGAATTGATGCCGTAATAGATCTGTCTGCCCTTCCGCCGCGTGACTACAACGCCGCAATTACGCAGGTATGCAAGATGACGCGACACCTTTGGCTGGCTCTCACCGGTCAGATCAACAAGCAGGCCGACGGGCATCGAGCCGGGCGCCATCAGCGATAGAAGCCGCAGCCGAGTCCTGTCACCAAGGGCCAGAAAGAGTGTTTCGAACTGCGTCATGTCAGATGCCATTGCCTGTTCCTCCGAATTCGTCTTTAATATTACGTTTACCATATATATTAAGTCAATGGCCGGGCTGTTGCGTTTCGCGGCCACTTACTATTACGATTACACATATATGAGCAAAGCGCCGCTGTTTACCAAGGCCGTTCATGCCGGTGATGACCGGTCGAGCCATTTTGGAGCGTTGTCTGTTCCGATCTATCCTGCCTCCGTATATGCATTCGCCGACGCTGACGAGGGAGCAGCGATCCACAACGAAGAGAAGGACGGCTACTACTACGGCCGGCTCGGTAATCCGACACAACGAGCGTTGGAGGCCGCGATGGTCGATTTTGAGAACGGCGGATCTGCCCTTGCGCTTGCCTCGGGCATGGCCGCTATCTCGGCTGCCGTCTTTAGCGTCTGCAAGGCCGGCGATCACATCGTCGCACCACGATCGATGTACTCGACGGCTATTAATTTTCTGCAGCATGTCAATGAACGATTTGGCATCGAGACGACGTTTGTCGATGGGACGGACGGCGAGAGCTACCGAGCGGCGATCCGGCCGAACACAAGGCTCTTCTGGATCGAAACGCCGAGCAATCCGCTTGTGCTGATCACCGATATCAACACCGTCGCCTCGATCGGCCGCGAGCATGGCATCACAACGGTCGCTGACAATACCTTTGCCACGCCGTTCAATCAGCGGCCGTTGGAGCTTGGCGTCGATGCCGTCGTCCACAGTGCGACCAAATATCTCGGCGGCCACAGCGACCTGACTGCCGGCGTGCTCGTTGGTTCCGGCGAGGTCGTCGAGGCTGCCAGGCACGGTGCCAACAAGTTCTACGGCGGCAATATCTCGCCGCAGGTCGCGTGGCTCGTACTGCGCGGGATCAAGACGCTTGCCCTCAGGATGGAACGGCATAATGCTAACGCATACGCAATCGCGAATATGTTAGGCGATCACCCCAAGGTCAAGGCCGTCTTTTATCCGGGCCTCGAATCGCATCCGAACCACGATATTGCTCGCCGTCAGATGTCCGGCTTTGGCGGCATGATCGGCTTCGATCTAGGCTCGGTCGAGGCCGGAAAGGCCTTCGCAAACGCCGTTCAGCTTTGCACGTTGGCCACGTCGCTTGGCGGCGTCGAGACCATCCTGCAGCATTCGGCTTCAATGACGCACGCCACGCTCTCGCCGGAAGATCGGCTAAAGGCCGGTATCACCGACGGCCTCATTCGCCTGTCGGTCGGCGTCGAGGACGTCAACGACCTGATGGCCGACATCAACCAGGCACTTGATCGGGTTTAGTTTTCAAAGAGCAAACTTGCTTTCGGGCTTTGCCCGCCTATTTGCGGAAAAGCTCTGCTTTTCCATTTTGCCAACCTTAAGCCTTGCGGCTATGCCGCCGCCCATCGTCGCCCAAGCGGCGGCGTAGCCGCACGAAGTTTTCTGCACCTCCCGGCAAAGCAAAGCGTCGCCGCAAATAGATGGGCAAGCCCGAAGAAATGCGAAGATGTATACTTACGATGTATGTGCATCTCTGAAACAACGCTTTCCTAAAATTGGGAGCGGCAACCGCCCGCTCCCGGCAAGTCAACACTTGTCAATCTACGCGTCCCGGGCGTCTTCGCCTTTCGATTTGCTCAGTTGAGTCGCCGTCGCGGCTGAAGGCAGCGGCAGGCCAACGGCGTCGGCGCTTACCAGCGGTTCATCGTCATTCTCATCGCGTTCGGGCGAGTCGGCGATTATCATCTTGCCGGCCTGCTTGGTAAAGATCAGGCTGTCCTTGCCCGTGTCAAAATCGACCACGACATAATCGCCGGTCTCGACCTGCTCGGTCGCCACGAGATTTGAGAGCGGATACACGAGGAATCGCTCGATCGCCCTTTTCAGGTGGCGTGCGCCGTATTTCAGGTCGATGCCCTCGCCTAACAAAAATTCCTTCGCCGCATCGGTACACTCAAAGATAAACTTTGTCCCCGCCGACTCGGTGATCCTTGCCTGGACCGAACCCAACTCGATATCGAGTATCTGCCGCAGGTGGTGCTCCTTCAGACTTCTGAACACGACCACCTTGTCGATGCGGTTCATGAATTCGGGCGAGAACTTTCGCTTTGCCGCCTCGAGGGCTGTGCGATAGATCTTGGTATCGATCTCGTTATCCTCTTTGGTGGCGTCGGTCTTTGTCGGTGCAAAGCCGATGCCGCCTGAGATCATCTCTGACATTTCGCGGGCACCGAGGTTGGACGTCATAATGACCACGGTCCGCGAAAAATCCACGCGGCGATTATCGCCTAGCGTCAGCGTCGCCTTATCGAGAATTCCCAAGAGCAATTGCCAGAGCGAATCTGATGCCTTCTCGATCTCGTCAAACAGCACAAACGTCAGTTTGTTGTCGTCCGTGTGTGCCTTGTCGAGATTCTCCTGCGTCAGCATCGGTGACGTTTCGCGGTGGCCGAGGTATCCCGGCGGCGAACCGATGAGCTTGGCGATCTCGTGCGAGTGTTGAAACTCAGCACAATCGATCTTGACCACGGCAAAAGGATCCGAAAAGAGCACCTCGCTGGCGGCCTCGACGACGCGCGTCTTGCCCGAGCCGGTCGGCCCGAGAAAGAGCATCGTCCCGATCGGCCTCGACGGGTTATTCATCCCCGCGAGATAGATCTGAAAGAGCCCGCTCATGCGGCGCACGGCACGCTCCTGGCCGACGATCAACGCGGACAGCTTGTCTTCAAACTCGGCCGCGCGCGGGCTTTTTCGCTCGGGATCGAGCAGCACGCCCTTGTCGCTTGCCTGTTCCTTTTTCTTAGCCGATTCCTGCTTCATGTCTTTCCTCTCAACGGGCAATTATGCCCTCAGCATCAAGAACGCTGTTTTGATCCAAACTCGCCGAGACGGCCAAACAGCAGTGCCGTCCGTCAGGAATGATGATTTCAAAATATGTATCGTTGGCTGGACTTTAAGTGTGAAAGGGTTACAGCCCAAGGAACGCCCCGAGTATGAAGGCCCGGTGCACTTCCTATTTAGCACACAAAAGTCGCGTTACGCAACAATTTTCGCATAAATTTTCAAAGATCTGTGGAAACTCTGTTCAATTGACCATTAAGTCACGGATTAGTTTGACAGGTCCGTTAAAGGCAAACTACACTCCACCTGCGCCCCTGTAGCTCAGTGGATAGAGCGTCGAGTTTCGCAAACTGAAGGTCGTGGGTTCGAGTCCCACCGGGGGCGCCTTTTTCGTACAAAACGCTTGACACAAGCAAGGTTCCTCAACTATATTGTCATTGCGAAACTTGGCGCGTTCACCGAGCAATCGGGTTTCGAATGCGACCTTCAGTTAACATCGGCGGCCGGCCTCAAACCGGTCGCCTTTCTCTTTTCAATAGCCTTAGTCGTAATACTCCAACCCCAAATGCGTTATCAATTCCTCGCCCTTCATGTGGCGGAGGGTGTTTTTTAGCTTCATCAATTGGATGAAGAGGTCGTGTTCGGGGTATAGGCCCGGAGCGGTCTGTGGGGCCTTAAAGTAGAACGACAGCCATTCCTGGACGCCTTTCATATTGGCTCGTGCGGCGAGGTCCATGAACAGGGCCAGGTCGAGGGCCAGCGGTGCGGCAAGGATCGAATCGCGGCACAGAAAGTCGATCTTGATCTGCATCTTGTAGCCGAGCCAGCCAAAGATGTCGATGTTGTCCCAGCCTTCTTTGTTGT
>CAZMQR010000002.1:0-23137 GCA_964568325.1 uncultured Chloracidobacterium sp.
ACGCATCGCGTTTACGCTGCTGCCGATGCTATTCGTGCTCGTCATCACCCTGTGGGCACTTAGTTCGATCGTGATCGCAAACTTTCAGGCGACCAACGGCTTCGACATCAAGCTGATAAACGGCGTGCTGTCGCTCGCGCTGATCGGCCTGGCAATCTTCCTCGTCATCAGCGGAATGCTAAAGCTTAGGCGTGGGGCCGAGGCGGCAGCTTGATCTAGGAGAAACAAAATGAGAAACGAAAATTCAATTGTTGGTGCATCGCTCGCGCTGGCGCTCGTGGTCGGGTTCGTGCTCGGTTGCGGCGGCAGCCAAAGCGATGCGTGCATCGGGACGGTCACGTATCAAGGCAAGACGTTCCAGGGCGCAGGCAAGAATGAGATCGATGCCAAGCTCTTTGCCTGCAATAACTACTGCGCGGATGCCGACCCCGAATACGATGCCCGCTACGGCATCTGGCTCGAGTCCGCCAAGGGCAGGGCGGCCGGCTCACCGAACAAGCGTGACGCTATGTTCAAGGACAAAGACCTGCTTGATTATGTTACGGACGTTTGTGCCCGAAAGTGTTCGGCGGAGATGAACCCATCGGCCAAATGCAAGTAGTTACCGTGACTTTGGGCTGATCTTGTCCTCGAGCCAGTTGGTAAGGTCCTCGATCGATTCGATGTGAACCGGCTTGCCCTGCCACGCCTTGATCGCAAAGACGACCAGCATGATCGACGTGACCAGCGTAAAGATAAGGTTGCCGATATCCGCCACGTCGGTTGCCTCTCCGATCACGCCGAGGACCGTTGTAACGATAAGGATACCAATGTGCGCCGCCAGGCCTTGAGCGGCGTGAAACCGCACTTTGGCCTCGCTTTTCGGCACCACAAAGAGGATGATGAGGCCGGCGATCAGGCCTAAATACCATGGTATGTATGGCACCGCCGTGAGGATATTCTCAGGCAGGCCGAGCTTATCGACCTTGCGATCGGCTGCTGCCACCGGCCCAGCAGAATACCGCTCCGGAACGGTTTGGCCATTGAACGGCGGTGAATATGGAATGTCTGCCCCGGCGAATCTCCGCGTCTGTTCCTCAGTAGGGGCCGGCGGTGGAAACTGTGCGGTCCCGGCATTCGACTGCTCAAGTACCTGCGTTGCCCCCACTTTTTCAGGGAACTCGGGATCGAGCGGATTTGTATCGTACTTTGACGCCATAGGTCAGAACCGCCTGCGTAAGCGGGCGGCCAGTTCGCTAAGTAGTATTCTACGATAGGAAAATGGACATTGTTCGGTAAAGTCCGCGTTACCCTAACGCGCTGGCCGCCCGGTTACGCAGGCGGTTCTGACTTGATCCCCAGCTCTTTCAACTGAGCTACATCAACTTCGCCCGGCGAGTCCATCATCAGATCTTGAGCAGAAGCTGTTTTGGGGAACGCCATTACGTCGCGGATGTTCTCGGTGCCACACAGGATCATGCACGTTCGTTCGATGCCCGCGGCAAAGCCGCCGTGCGGCGGCGTACCGTATTCCAACGCGTCGAGGAAAAAGCCGAACTGCACACGCGCCTGCTCGGGCGTCATTCCCAATGCCTTGAAGTTCAGGTCCTGTATCTCTTTCTGGTGGATGCGGATCGAACCGCCCGCGCATTCATAGCCGTTGATCACCGCGTCGTAGGCCTTCGCTCGAACTTCGCCGAGCAGGTGATGCTGGCTGTCGTCATTGACCGCGGTCTTGAACAGCTCGAGATCCTCGTCCATCGGTGACGTGAATGGGTGATGCGCGGCCATGTAACGGTCGGTCTCTTCGTCGTGCTCGAACATCGGAAACTCTGTGACGATCAGCGGCTCATAACGGCTACGGTCGATCAGATCCTCTCGGCGCGCTATCTCGTTGCGAAGTGCTCCCAGGCTAGCGGCGACAACAGACTTTTTGCCCGCAACGATTAGCACCGCGTCGCCTTTCTCGGCTCCTGCAACTGACGCCAATTCTGTGATCTTTGGCTCGCCCAGCACCTTGAGCAGAGAGGAAGTCGTTTCGTCACCCAACTTGATCCACGCCATCGCCCCAGCACCGTAGCGTTTGACGAATTCCTGTAATTCATCCGTTTGCTTGCGCGAGTAATCCGCCCGGCCCTTGACGACGATACATTTGACCTCGCCACCCGCCGCCAGCGTGTCGGCAAACGGGGCGAAATCCGTCTCTCGCAATTGATCGCTCAGGTCGCACAATTCCATACCAAAGCGCAGGTCCGGCTTGTCCGAGCCATATCGCCGCATTGCCTCGGCGTGCGTCAGGCGCGGCCATTCTGCCGGCAACTCTACATCGATCAACCGCAGCACGTGGTTAAACATTCCCTGCATCTCGCGGTAGATGATCTCGCGGTTTGGAAACGACACCTCCATATCAAGCTGCGTAAATTCCGGTTGCCGGTCTGCCCTCAGGTCCTCGTCGCGAAAGCAGCGTGCGATCTGATAGTACTTATCAAACCCCGCGATCATCGTGATCTGCTTGAGTATCTGTGGGCTCTGCGGCAGGGCGAAAAACTTGCCCGTATGAATACGCGACGGCACGATAAAATCGCGTGCCCCTTCGGGCGTCGATTTGAGCAGTATCGGCGTTTCGATCTCGATAAATCCGCGGTTGTCAAAATATTCGCGGATCGCCGCCACGGCCTTTGCTCGTATCCTGATGTTGTGCTGTAGCTGCGGCCTGCGAAGGTCGAGATATCGGTACTTCAATCGTGTCGATTCGTCCGCAAGCTCTTGTGTGCCGGCCACCTCAAGCTGGAACGGCGGCACTTTCGCGTCGTTCAAGATCAATATCTCGTCCGCGTGCACCTCGATATCTCCGGTCGCCAGCTTTGCGTTGTGCGTGCCCTCACGTTCGACCACATTGCCTTTGACCGCGACAACAAACTCGCCGCGAAGGTCCTTTGCCCTTGCATGAGCTGCGGCATCGGTCTCCTCGTTCAACACGACCTGCGTCACGCCCTCGCGATCTCGCAGATCGACAAACGTCAACGGCCCAAAATCGCGCTTCTTCGCCACCCAACCCATCAAAACGACACGCAACCCTACATGCTCCATCCGAAGCTCACCGCATGTGTGCGTCCGTTCGAGTTCTCCTAACGTATCCAACATAAAGACCACTTTCCCACGAATACACGAAAGTCACTCAAGACAAACCGATTCGTGCCTTTCGTGGTTTTCGCGGGCAAAAAAAATCGCCTTTCGGTCAGAGACAATCGAAAGGCGGAACGCGATCTGGATTGCGTTCACGCCTCACGTATTATTGTCGTCAAACCGAACTGCGTTCATCACCGTCGAAGCCCAATGATACTAAAGGCACGAGCTTCGACGCAAACCAATGTCAGAACGTCCATTTCAACGTAAGCATGTAGATCAGGGCACAGAGCGACAGGAGCCCGCCGAAGATGAGCACCTTCCACCGCATATCCGTCTTAAAGACAAGAGCAATACCCATAAAAAAGAGGCTGACGGCAAAAATGACGTTGGCGAGGTCGAACTTGTCGCTGATCTCATTCGCCTCGTTGCCGTCGAGAAACGTCTTTTCTGACTGCGCATTGATCTCGACCGATTTCGCCAGCATCTCCTTCAGATAGGTCTCATCACCGACGAGGTCCTTGTTTGCGGCTTTGTCCAGGATCTCCCCCTGCAGGGCCTCGACCTTTTCGTCATCCATCTCGACGTCCTTCTTGGCCTCCGGCGGCAACCCCAATGCCTTGTAGCCCGCATCGCTAAGCTGCCTCGTATAGAGATAGCTTGCGATCTGATCACTCGTCGGATTGTCCTCGCGAATCAGGCGATACGCGGTTATGTCTATCTGCGCGTCCTTTGACATTTCGACGATCGCACGGGCACGCTCGGACGCCGCGGCCGTCGCCTCGGTATTGGCCTTACCGTACTGCTCGGCCTGCTTACCGTCCCACAGTCCAGCTTGAAAACTCGACACGGCTGTCAGAATTGCCGTGATGCCAAGAAAAACGGCTGCCCAGAGCTCAAATTTGTCAGTCCTTTCTTCCGTCATGCAGTCTCCTAATTGATCGGTATCAAAAAGCCGCAAAATAATATCGAGCGAAATAGTAAAGTATCGGCGCTCCAAAGAGCAAGCTGTCCAAGCGGTCAAGAAAACCGCCGTGGCCGGGCAGGATGCTGGCGGCGTCCTTCGCCCCTGCTCCCCGCTTGATCGCGCTCTCACACAGATCGCCGAGAACGCCAACGGCCGCTAGAACGACGGCGAGAGGTATGGAGACTTGGTATGGCAATTCGGTAAAGAATGTAAGCGTCGCCAACGCCGCTGCGCCGGCGGCAAACAGCAGCCCCGCGACCAGTCCCTCAATGGTCTTTCCGGGTGAGATCGACGGGGCAAGTTTATGTTTACCAAGTGCGCGGCCGCCGAGATACGCGCCGATATCGGACGCAAAGATCACGAGGAAAAAGTAACCGAGCAGATATGTCGACAGGGCCGTCCGATGCTCAAAGCCGAACCGAATTGCGACAAGAAATCCACCGAGAAACGCAAGATACATCACACCGAGCATCGTGACGCCGATGCCCGCGAGCATCTTTGAGAAATCGCCCCGGAAGCGAAAGGCCTGGGTGACAAGCAGCAATATCAATATCGCTACGAGCGTAGCTATCAAAAGGTCGGGTGCTTTCGCCGGCGCATCAAAGAGAAAGCCCACAAACAATGCCGCCGAGCCAAGATAGCCGATAGCTGCGTCGGCCTTTAGCTCCAGCTTCTTGGTCAGGGAATAGAATTCAAAAAGCCCCGCACCAAGAGCAAACGCCGCTACCGCGACAAACAGCCACACAGCCTCACGCCACCACAGCGGCAAGATGATAGCTGCGATGACGATCGGCAGGGCGATCAGGGCGGTTATTATTCGTGTCTTCATTGCTTTAACAGGATAGACAGGATGGACAAGATAGGAGCGGCATCACCTTCCTATCGATCCTGTTTATCCTGTCTATCCCGTTGAATTTCTACCCCGCCGAATCTACGCTCCCGCCGTTGATAATCGATCACCGCCTCAAACACCTGCGGGCGGCGAAAATCCGGGAATAGCACCGGCGTCACGTATATCTCGCTGTATGCAAGCTGCCACAGCAGGAAATTCGATATCCGAAACTCACCGCTCGTGCGGATCAGCAGATCGACGTCGGGCAGATTCCATGTGTAAAGATTTCGCTCGATGTCCTCCTCACGCAGGTGGTCGATCACGTCGTTTCGCCGCTCAATGTCCTGATAGGCAAGGACTGCGGCACGCACGATCTCAGCCCGGCCGCCATAATTGAGCGCGACGTTCATCGTCATGCCGTCGTTCTTGAATGTCATTTGCTCTGCGGCGTGTATCTCTGCCTGCACATCTGGCGGCAGGGAAAACGTCTCGCCGATTGCCTGAAACCTGATATTATTCGCGTGAACTTCCTTCAACTCGCTGCGGATAAACCGCTTTAGCATCCGCATCAGCCCGGCGATCTCGGTCTTTGGCCGCTTCCAGTTCTCGGTCGAGAATGCGTAGAGCGTCACGGCCTTTACGCCGAGTCTCGCACATGTATCGACTATCGCCCGCACCGAATCGGCCCCGGCCCGGTGGCCAAATATGCGAGGTTTGCCACGCTGCCGAGCCCAGCGGCCGTTGCCGTCCATGATGATCGCAATGTGCTGCGGCACACGCTCAGGATCGATCGCGGCCAGCAGCTTGCCCTCGGCCGAGTTCGGCTTGATTATCCCTACGAAGTCCGGAAACATAAGTCACGTTAACCGCAGATTACGCAGATAAAACAGATCATTCTGTGATTGGCTTTTGTATCCGCGTTATCCGTGTCATCCGCGGTTTATGCCCGTCCGCCTTCTGCTCACCTTGACGATCGCGTCCCGGTTGACCGGCCCGTAAATGTGCGGATATATCTCGTTCGCAGTCGATGCCTCATTGACCACACGCGACATCAGCCGTTCTGTCTCGATCTCAAGCACGACCACCTCGGCTACAGCCGCGTAATACCGTTTTATGACCGCGTCGAGCTGATTTGCGAAACTACAGTGAATAAAACCTTCCGTCTCAAGGCTCCGCGCGACATACAGGTCAGTATCGAACGCCGCCCAATCTTCCGGTAAAACTATGTGATAGATGAGCATCGGCCGGCCTAGTAGTAATCGACCTGCAGCAGCGTCAGCCCCTGCGCCGGTGCGGTCTTGCCCGCAAGATCGCGGTTTCCAGTGATAATGGCCGTCTGAATTGTATCAAAATCCTTTTCGCCGCGTCCGACCTCGATCAGCGTCCCGGCTATGCACCGCACCATGTATCGCAAAAAGCCTGTCCCGGAGACGCGCACTTCGATCATCACGCCTTGCGCCGCGTCGTCCCAACGCGAATCGACGCTCATATCGAGAATCGTCCTGACACGGCTCTCGCCGTCAGAGCGTGCCGACGAAAACGCCGTCCAGTCGTGCTCACCAAGAAACAGCCTCGCCGCCTCGCCCATCCTCCCGACCTCGAGCGGCTTGCTTTCAAAGTGAGCAAATCGCCGCCAGAATGGCGACATCACGGGTGCGTTTACGATGCGATAAAGATATGTCTTCCTCTTTGCCGAGAACCGCGCGTGAAAGTCTTCATCCGCCTCCTCGCATTTCATCACGCGGATATCACGCCACAGGTTGCCGTTGATCGCGGAACGCAGCTTCTCGGCCGTGAACTTTCCGTCCGGCAGGTGAACATTTGCCACCTGCCCCACAGCGTGAACGCCCGCATCCGTCCGTCCCGAGCCCGTCACCGATACTTCGCTGTCAACGAGCATCCCGATCACGCGTTCGAGTTCACCCTGGATCGTGCGGTCGTTCTCCTGCACCTGCCACCCGTGAAAATCGGTACCGTCGTATTGGATGAGGAGCTTGAAATTCATCGCTTATATAGGAGCTGAAAACGCTCGCAGCAGACGATGCTTTCATCGTCGAAAACGAACCCGTACTGTTTCGCCTCGCGTTCAAAATAGTCGCGATGGACCTGACGCCAATAGTCCAGCGACAGGTCGCCCTCGCCCTCAGCCGCCGCAAATCCGGCCGTAACGGCACAGAAGCGAACGTGCTCGATCTCGGTCGTCCGCAACACGCATTTCGGTTCACCAAAGAAGTCAGTCACGACGCTGTAGCCACCCACAATGGGTGCGTCGTCCGGCTTGATCTCGTTTGTTTTCAACAGGCTGGCCGTCGCGACCTTTCGCCCGGCGAGCACCAGTGCGGCCAGCTCGTCAGCCATCGACGCCGAATTCCCAAAGTACCAAACCTGATACGGCTCGCCCTGATCGACCGAGTGCGAGTCGCAAAAATCCGTCCAGAATTGCTTGATGCTGTCCGACACAAGGTAGATCAAACGAATCGAAGTGGCCGCCCGCCTGACCGGCTGCCGGGCTTGATCAGCGTATCGCCTCGTTCGCACATCGGGCAAACATCCGGTGAATATGCCGGCACATCGAGGCTGACAAGCGAAATACGCGGCACGCCGACATCAGCCGCGCCGTTCGAGCGGTCGATGATCGAGGCGGCAGCAACGACCTTGCCGCCGTTCGCCTCCAGTGCACTGATGCACTCGCGGGTCGAGCCGCCGGTTGTTATCACGTCCTCCACGACAAGGATGCGCTCGCCTTCAGCAAGCGTAAATCCACGCCGCAGCCTCATCTCGCCATTCTGACGCTCCGTCCAGATAAACGGAGCGCCGAGTGCCATTGCAACTCCAAGGCCGATCACCAAACCGCCGATCGCAGGCGAGGCGACCGCATCGATCGGCAATTCAGAGCCGAGATCGGTAGCGACCGGACTCTTCTCGGCAGAATGGCGAAAATGATCGGCAATCGCTTCACCATATCTCACCGCGTCGGCCGGATCCCGCAAGGCCAACGCACACTGCAAATATTTCGGGCTGTGCAGCCCGCTCGACAGGACAAAATGACCCTCGAGCAAGGCGTGGGTCGCGCGAAAATGTTGCAGTATCTCGGTTTGGTCCACGATTGTTTACGAGCCGGGCCGTAACGGCTAATATTAAACGATAGATGGCGCCGCACTCAAACCTTATCTCCGACTCGACGCTGATCAGCGAGACCGTCTCGCTGCTGCGCTCATTTGGCGGCCGTGCTTCGGCCGTGAGCATCGTCGATTTTGTGATGCGTATCCGCAGGCCCGACCCGACGCTGGCCCGAATGCTGGTCACTGACCTGATCGCCCGCGACCCGCGGCTTACATTAAATGGCGACACCGTAGAGCTCGCCGAGGCCGCATTTGACGAACGCGACCTGGCCGATGTGGATTACGTCGTTTTTGACCTCGAGACCACCGGTTCAAAGGCCCCGCCCTGCCGCATCATCGAGATAGGAGCCTATCGCGTATCAAACGGCGAGCTCGCCGGCGAATTTCACTCGCTCATCAATCCCGAAATGCCGATCCCGGAATTCATCTACCGGCTGACGCGTATTGACGATGCGATGGTCGCAAACGCGCCCGTCTTTGCCGACGTGGCCAATGACCTGCTCGATTTCATCGGCGACTCAGTGCTCGTCGCCCATAATTCGGGCTTTGATATGCGGTTTCTCAATTTCGAGATCGGCCGTATCTATCCCGAGATGCGCCTCGCCAATCCGTGCCTTTGCACGGTCCAGCTTTCACGCCGCCTTGTGCCCGAGACCGACAACCACAAACTCAAGACCGTCGCCGAATTCTACAACATCGACCTCACGAACCATCACCGAGCGAGTGCCGACGCCTTTGCGACCGCGCATATTTTCTTAAATCTGCTCACACGCCTGCACGACGGCGGCGTCACCGGCCTAGGCCAGGTGCGGCGCATGAACTCTCGAAAGAACCGCTATGTCAGATAACACCGCTGCAACACCGGCAAACAGCCAGGGCCTCGAAATTTGTCCGACGCCGCGTGAAGAAATGGCCCTCTTCCCGCTCGACACATTCGCCTACGAATTTCCCGGCAAAGAAATCTGGGTCGAATTCGAGATGCCCGAGTTCACAGCCGTTTGTCCGTTCTCGGACTTTCCGGATTTTGCCGTCATCCGCCTCAAATACGTCCCAAACCGGCTCTGCATCGAGCTAAAAAGCCTCAAGCTCTACATCAATTCGTTCCGCGACGTAAAGGTCTTTCACGAACACGTCATCAACATCATCCTCGAGGATTTCGTCGCCGCCTGCGACCCGCTCAAGGTCGAGATCGAAGGCGACTTCCACGTGCGCGGCAACATCAAAACGAAAGTCCGCTCCAATTACGAATTACCAATTACGAATTACGAATGACTATGAAGGACAACGTTCTTCTCGACAAGCGTTTTGCTTTCGCGATCCGAACCGTCA
This sequence comes from uncultured Chloracidobacterium sp., assembly GCA_964568325.1. Taxonomy (GTDB): domain Bacteria; phylum Acidobacteriota; class Blastocatellia; order Pyrinomonadales; family Pyrinomonadaceae; genus OLB17. The sequence continues at coordinate 9,356 of CAZMQR010000002.1, forward strand.
ATGCCTACAAGTTTTTGGTCGAGGAGAAGAGAGAGTATGTTCTCTCAAAACAGTTCCTCCCGTTCAGGGACCGCAATTGGAGCCAATGCGGAAGAGGCAGTCGGTGGCCAATCAAGACCGGACTTCGTCTCGAAACTCAGTATCGTTTACAAAGAAGCAAGGGAAACGAAATACTGGCTTCGGCTTCTGATCGCCACTGGCTACCTCGACGAAAACCAAGGTCACAGTCTTATGAACGACGCTGAGGAACTACTCAGGATCATCGGAAAGATCCAAATAACAACCAAAGCCAAATCGTAATTCGTAATTCCTAATTCGTAATTGACGCTTCAGTGTATCGCGGCCATCGCCTTGGGCGGGGTGAATCCGTGTTTTAGGCAGGCGGTTTCGACGCGGTCCATTACGTCGTCTTCGACGGGCGTCTTGCCGTTCTTGATGGTGTTGGTGATCTCGGACACGATAAGGTACTTCGATTTTTCGAGCATTGTCTGCTCGCGGAATGAGAGCTTTTTCTCGTGGCTTAGCAGCGCGAGCGTCTTGAGCACGTCGGCAGCCTTAAAGACGTCGCCCGAGCGAAGCATCTCGCCAAAGCTGCGTGCTCGCGCCTTCCAGTCGCCGGGAAGCGGTTCAAAATTCTCGCTGAGTTTATCGATAAGGCGGCGACATTGCGTCGAGCTGATCAGCGGCCTTAGGCCGACGCTGTCGGTATTCTCGACCGGCACAAAGATCGTCGAGTTATCGCCCAGAACACGCAGGCTGTACCCGCTGACGGAATCGTCACCGACCGAACGTTGTTTGAATTCCTCGACCAGGCATACGCCCTGATTGGGATAAGCGACCTTTTGACCGACCGACAGCCGCATGATGCGATCTCCTGTGAATTGCCCGGCACGCGCACATGCCCGCCTGGGCCTGCCGCCTAATGCCTACTTTCTCAAAGAGTGTTGTAATTATATCACGCCGCCCGGCCGGACGGAAGATATTTATTCTCGAAACGCAAAACTATTGCGCAACCATCAGGTCCTTGGGACGAAAGACCGTTTCGACACGCCCACAGCCGCCCGTCGCCTCGGCCCAAGTGTTTACATCAAGCGAAATGACCGCGATGGCCGCCGTCGGCATCGGCTCTACCTCACCTGTCAGATATTGGATAAAGCCCTCGATGCCCGGATTGTGGCCGATCAGCATCGCCGTCGAGGCCGTGTCGTCGATCGCTGCCACCGCCTGACGCAGCGCGTTCGGCGACGCCTCATAGATGCCTTCTTCAAAGATAATGCCGCCGTCAAATCCGCCTGCGCTGCTCACGGCCTCAGCCGTCTGCGCCGAGCGCACGGCGGGCGACGCCACCAGCGCGTCCGGCACCAGCCCCTCGCGCCTCAGTACCTCGCCCATGAACGGAGCCGCCAGCAGCCCGCGATCATTCAAAGGCCTCTCAAAATCCGCCAGCGCCGCATCATCCCAGCTCGACTTAGCATGCCGCATCACAAGCAGTTTCTTCATACGCATCACCTGACGCATATTTTCCACGCAACAGCCCCTCGACGCAACGCTCGCCGCCATAACGATTCGTCATCTCGATCCTCTCCCGACGATTATCGCCTGCGATATCCCGCACGTCGCAGGGCTGGAGGCGTTGGACGCGGCAAGGTGCTAAAAACGCGTAAGAACTGTCGATACAACGTGCCATTTTTGTCGATACAAATGGGCGTTTTTGATGACAGAGAATGGCAATGCCGGACGCCGATTCGCCCCGTCTCATCTACTCTGTGACCTCTGTGGCAATCTCACCTAATTACAAAAACGCGGCCGGCTAACGCAGCCGGCCGCATGTCCGAGGACCATTTGGAGAAGAGTGTTACTCTCGGTGGGAAGCTTTTAGAAATGGAGAATTGAGAATTGAAAATGGAGAATTAGACCGCATTCTCCATTCTCAATTTTCCATTTTCAATTCTATTGGTTCACCAGCCTCATCCGCCCGTCGGCGAGGCGTATAGCCACTGGGCTGGGCTCATAGACGGTCAGCGGCCGCGATTCCTTCTTTTCCATGCGCGAGGCGACCGTGTTGTTGACGCGTCGGTAATTCCGGGCAAACGAGCCGTCCGAGATCGATGCATAACGAGCCGAAATGCGTCGGACGTATTCGCGCGTTTCATTGTAGGGCGGAATGTTGCGGCCGTATTTGATCACGGCGCCTTCGCCCGCGTTGTAGCCCGCGAGGGCCAGATTTACATCCTGGCCAAACATATCGAGCAGCATTCGCATGTATTTCACGCCGCCCTCGATGTTCTGCTTCGGGTCGTAGATATTTGTCACGCCGAGGCGACGCGCCGTCGCAGGCATGAGCTGCATCAGTCCTGACGCACCCTTGTAAGATGTCGCGCGGATCTTGAATGACGATTCCTGATGCATCTGCGCATAGATCAGCAGCGGATCGATGCCGTATCGCCGGCTCGAATCGACGATATAACTGTCGTGAAGCGCATTGCCAGTCGTAAAGCCCTTCATGCCGCTATTCGCGGCCATCGTTGGGCCCAGCGTAGGCCCGGTGTAGCCCACCGGACGAAACGTTTCGCGGTCGGCGAGGCCTTCTGAAACGCTCATTCGCGAGATCGACGTCGGCTTGACGAGCGGCTTTTGCGTCGCGGCCGTCACCTGGGAGGTCTTGGTAACGAGCTTGCGGCCCGCTCTCGTGGTGGCCGTCCTAGACTTGGCACCGACAGGTACAAAGTCGTTCCTGACCACGACCTGCACGCCGCGAGACGTGTCAAAATTATCAAAGAATCGCGGACGCTCTTGTGAAAAGGCGGGGATCGCTGCGAGGAGAGAGAACACTAAAAGGATGGATTTCTTCATGTTGGATGGAGTGGAGGCGGACGGGTAACGAGGCGTGGGATCAGCCGCTTCCGGCTCACGCTGTCACCTAATTAAATAGAAATGCATAGTGCTATAGGGTTTCCACAAATCACAAAAAGTTTTAACAATTCTGCTGATTCTAAGTTGGTCTTTATTCGCGCGCTGACAACAGACCACTGTTTGAGCTATCTTTGTAGCGTCATGCTCTACGTGTCGCAATTGCTCGGCCAGCCCGTTTCCGACGCCCGAAACGAGAAGATCGCCACGATCAGCGATGTGCTCGTCCGCTACGGCGACGACGAATATCCGCCCGTTATCGGCCTCGTGGCACGCTATCGGCGACGAAACTTCTTCATACCGGTGCGCGACCTGACCGACCTCGGCCTCCACGGTGCGAAGATGACCTCGACGATACTCGACCTGACGCCCTTTATCCGCCGCGACGGCGAAGTCCTGCTCGGTAAGGACGTTTTGGACAACCAATTGATCGATGTAGACGGCAAGCGCGTCGTCCGTGTAAACGACGTTCAAATGATCGAAGCCGGAGGCACATGGCGCGTATCAGGCGCAGATGTTGGACTGCAGGGCTTTGTCAGGCGGCTGATGCCAAAAGGCTTTTACGGCAGCGACCGGCCAGTCGAGGTCATCGATTGGGCCGACGTCGGCTATCTCGCAACGGACACAACGACGGTGACTGTCCAGCTCAAATCATCGAAAGACAAGCTGTCACGTCTTCATCCCGTCGAGATCGCCCAACTTGCCGAGTCATTGTCGCCCGTCCATCGGACCGAGGTCGTCGAAAGCCTTGATGACGAGATCGCGGCCGACGCGCTCGAAGAAATGTCCACCGAGAGCCAAGCCAGGATCCTCGAGGATCTCAGCGAGGAACGGGCCGCTGACATTCTCGAAGAGATGTCCCCAGACGATGCCGTTGACGTGTTGGGAGAGATGAGTGATGAGAAATCCGAGCAGCTATTCGCACTAATGGAGGAGGACGAAAAGGTTGACGTTGCCGAGCTGATGCACTTCGAGCACGACACGGCAGGCGGGCTCATGACGACAGAGTTTGTAGTCTTTCCTCTCGACATGACCGTCGGGGAGGCTATCCGCGGCCTGCGCGAGATGGCCGAGACGCCCAACATGATCTACTACCTCTATGTGGTCGAAACAGAAGGCTCTTGGAAGCTGCGCGGCCTTATCTCGTTGCGTTCGCTGATCCTCGCGGATCCAATGTCGAAGCTCGAGGCAGTGATGAGGAGTGATTTTCGCGCGGCCCATCCGTCAGATTCAGCTGAGGACGTCGCTCAAACTATCTCGGAGTACAACCTGCTTGCCTTGCCGGTCGTCGATGACGATGGCGATATCGCCGGAATTGTCACCGTCGATGATGCGATGGAAGTCCTTTTGCCCAAAACCTTACAGCGTCGCCTGCCCCGACTATTCAATTAGCCGAGTGCTAATCTGAAATCCGTATTTTGCCTAGCATCGAGTCGAAACCGAGCGACGCTCGTGTGCGTAGAATCTCTTGATGCTGATATATTGTCAATGATCTTGGAGGTTGCTATATGAAAAGATCGATGTGGGTGTCTTTCTTGGTCCTCGCGTTCTCCATGGTGATTGGGGCGCAGGGGCTGGCCATTGGTGGAAAGATTGAGGATTTCTCGCTCGCTGATGCGACCGGAAAGGTGCAGACGCTCGATCGTCTGGAGGGCGATAAAGGCGCCGTTGTGGTCTTCCTCTCAGCACAATGCCCCGTGGTTAAGGCATACAATCAACGGATCAACGATATTTCGACTGAATATAAGGCGAAAGGGATCAACTTCATTGGGATCAACTCAAATATGACCGAGTCGGCAGACTGGGTGAGGTCGCACGCATCTGAGAACTATAACTTCCCGGTCCTTATTGACAAGAACAACATACTGGCGGACAAGCTCGGGGCCTCAGTAACGCCTGAAGCCTATTACGTCGATCAAAACCGTATCCTCGTTTATCACGGAGCAATCGATAACGACAAATCTGCGGCAAATATTACCGAAAGCTATCTGAAGAATGCGCTTGATCTCTTTCTTGGCGGTCAGAAGGTCGTAAAGACGACGGCAAGGGCGTTCGGCTGTAGCATCAAGCGCGTCACGGACCAATAAAATGTCATGAACAATTCGATTGGGGATCTTGTAAGGGTGGCGGTCTGCACCGCCCTTATCGTTATGGTGTTGCAAACGGTCGCGGGCCAAACAAAGCCCGGCGAGAGCTCACTTGGCGGCCCTAAGGTTCTCCGAATCGACATCGAAGGCCTGCGCAAACTGCTCGTTCCCACGGGCAAGCCGCTCGTTGTCAACTTCTGGGCAACGTGGTGCGATCCTTGTCGTGAAGAGTTCCCTGAACTCGTCAAACTCTACGATGAATACTCGGGGAAGGTCGATCTCGTGACCGTCTCGCTGGATGACGCTGCCGATCTTGACGGTAACGTTACTAAGTTTCTTACAACAATGCAGGCCGAGATGCCGGCGTATCTGCTCGACACCCCGGACCCGGACGCGGCGATCAGTCTCGTTTCAAAGGACTGGGCCGGTAATCTTCCGCTAACGCTTGTATATGCCGCAGATGGAAGCATGGTCTATTTTCGGAATGGCAAGTTTCGCTACGAAATACTGAAAGAGAATATTGACCGTGCTCTTGGTGTCTGGTCGTCAGGGAATGGGCCGATTGCGATAGTCGAATTTATCAAGGTCAAGGGCGGCAAGCGCGATGAAGCCCGCTATTTCTACGAGAACAATTGGCGCGCATACCGTGACGTTGCCGCTAAGCGCGGGGTTATCGAGTCGTTCGAGTACATTGAGGTTGCCGCACCACATAATGCCGCGTTCGACATCATCTTGATAACGCGCTACAAGGATGCCGCACAGTTTAGGAACAGCGAACGCGCATTCGAACCGATAATGAAAGAATTGCGACCGAAAGGGCCACTCCTCAAGGGAGCGTTCGCTCCAGATGATTTTCGCGAGATCGTTTATACGTATACGACCCGTTCCATCTTCCCGGTCAGGTAGGTGGCCCGCCCGGCCGCATCGACATACGCCATCAAACAATCTAGAATACTCGTTTCGTTTCGCTCGCCGGAACCAAACCTGCTATGAACGACGCGCAGATCACGCCGGAATTAGTTTCTCAACACGGCCTTTCGCCCGAAGAATACGAGCGGATCGTCACGATCCTCAGCCGTGAGCCAAACCTCACGGAGCTTGGCATTTTCAGCGTAATGTGGTCTGAACATTGCTCCTACAAATCATCTCGCGTTCATCTGAAACGTCTGCCCACTAGTGGGCCGCGTGTGATCGTCCCGCCGGGTGAGAATGCGGGCGTCGTCGATATCGGCGACGACTGGTGCATCGCCTTTAAGGTTGAGTCGCACAATCATCCGTCGTTTATTGAACCCTTCCAAGGTGCGGCAACCGGCGTCGGCGGCATCCTGAGGGACGTCTTTACGATGGGAGCGAGGCCGGTGGCGGCGATGAATTCGCTCAGGTTTGGCCCGCTCGATGACGCGGCAAACGGAACCCGAAATCGGTCGATCCTCAAAGGGTGTGTTGCAGGCATCGGCCACTATGGAAATTGCTTTGGTGTGCCGACCGTTGGCGGCGAGGTCGTGTTTGATGAGTCATATAGCCTCAATCCGCTGGTTAATGCCTTCGCTCTTGGACTCGTGCGTAAAGACCAGATCTTCTTTGGCAAGGCGTCGGGCATCGGCAATCCTGTGCTGTACGCCGGTGCAAAGACCGGCCGCGACGGTATTCACGGTGCAACGATGGCTTCGGCCGAGTTTGACGAAGAGGCTCTCGAAAAGCGCCCAACGGTGCAGGTCGGCGACCCGTTCCTCGAAAAACTGCTCCTCGAAGCATGCCTAGAAGCGATGCGTTCCGGCGCGATCGAGGGCATTCAGGACATGGGCGCGGCTGGCCTGACGAGTTCCTCCGTCGAGATGGCCGCCCGAGCAGGTACTGGCCTTGAGATCGACTTGACGCTAGTTCCCCAGCGCGAAACCGGCATGACGGCATACGAGATGATGCTCTCGGAATCGCAGGAGCGAATGCTGATCGTCGCCCGCACGGGCCGCGAAAAAGAGGTCGTCGAGATATTCAACAAATGGGATCTCGACTGCGTCGTCATAGGCAAGGTCGTCGAGGGCGACCGGCTAAAGATATTCCACAACGGCGAGCTGGAGGCCGATCTCCCGGTGCTTGCCCTGACCGACGAGGCCCCGAAGTATGAGCGCCCTCTATCGCCCCCAGACCGAAAGAGTGCCGAAGCCTTTAACGCCAAGGACCGAAGACCTAAGACCGAAGACCTGACCGAAGCCTTAAAGATCCTTCTCGCTTCGCCAAACATCTGCTCCAAACACTGGGTCTATGAGCAGTACGACTCGATGGTTCGAACCAATACTGTCGTTCTGCCGGGGGCAGACGCGGCGGTCATCCGCGTGAAGGAAACGCGGCGTGCCATCGCGATGTCTCATGACGGAAGCGGCAAATTCGTCGCAATCGATCCGCGGATGGGTGCAAAGCTCGCCGTCGCCGAGGCGGCCCGCAACGTCGCGTGCGTCGGTGCAAGGCCGATCGCTGTCACCAATTGTCTCAATTTCGCCTCGCCCGAGCGGCCCGAAGTGATGTGGTCCTTCAGTGAGGTCATTGACGGCATGGCCGAGGCCTGCGCCGCGTTTGATACACCGGTCGTGTCGGGCAACGTATCGTTCTATAACGAGACCGACGGCAAAGGCATCCTGCCGACGCCCGTCATCGGAATGGTCGGTCTGATCGAAGACAGCCGCAAGATCGTCACCAGTGGATTCAAGAATCCCGGCGACCTCATCGCTATCCTCGGCAAGACCCGCGACGATCTCGCCGCGAGTGAATACGCCCAAACCGTCCTCGGTCTCGCAACCCAAGACCTGATCGACCGCGGCGAGGTTCCGACCGTCGATCTTGACCAGGAAAAGTTCGTTCAGCAAACCCTGCTCAATCTGGTCGATCAATGCCTGATCAACTCCGCCCACGACTGCTCCGACGGCGGTCTCGCCATTGCAATCGCCGAATGCTGCTTCGCGTCGCTCGGCCGCGACGCTGTTGGCGCAGAGATCGATACGGCGTCTAAGGGCCGATCGACCGCATCACTGCTTTTTGGTGAGACGCCTTCACGTATTCTCGTCAGTTTTTCGCCCGATAAACTAGAAAAAGTAAAAGCTGCTGTCGGAACGGTCCCTTTCGAAGTCATCGGGAAAGTTGGTGGCACGGTGCTGCGCGTGAATGTCGATGATCAAACGGCCATAGATGCTACGGTCGCGGATCTCGAATCCGAGTGGTCAATCGCTCTCCACAATAAGCTCGCAGCCTGACATCTTGTACCATGCCAGCCGGCATTTACCTCCATGTACCTTTCTGCAAGTCGCGTTGCTCATACTGCGATTTTGCGACGGATGTTTATCGTGATTCGGCTGCGGTTGAGCGGTACGTTGACGCATTGTGTTCTGAAATTCGAAAGGCGAGATTCGATACTCCAAATTTTGCCGACACGATCTATTTTGGCGGCGGCACACCTTCGCTCTTAAAACCCGAACAGGTCGAGAGAATTCTCGAAGCGGCCTGCACAAAGTTCGACGTCGCGACCGACGCCGAGATCACGATGGAGATGAATCCGGCGACGGTTACGGCGGAGACACTCGTGGAGTATAAGAATCTGGATGTAAACCGGGCGAGTTTTGGCGTGCAGACATTCGACGATCGGGCGTTAAGACTACTTGCCCGCGGACACGACGCAAACGACGCTAGGAAGACGTTTTCGATGCTGCGCGAGGCGGGTTTTGACAATATCAGCCTTGACCTTATCGCGGGGTTACCGTCGCAGACGCTTGGTCAGTGGGAGGCGAATTTGGACGAGGCTATTCAAATGTCGCCCGAGCACATATCACTCTATTTGTTGGAAATTCACTCCGGGACGCCGCTGGCGGAACAGGTATCGAGCGGGCGTCAGCCGCAGCCGGACGACGATCTGGCGGGTGAGATGTATGAGGTGATGCTCGACCGGTTGGCGGCGGCCGGATACGAGCAGTACGAGATATCGAACTTTAGGAAGTCGGGCTTTCGGTCGCGGCATAATACGAAGTACTGGCGTCTCGACACCGTGTTCGGATTTGGCGTTTCAGCACATTCATTCGACGGCCGCGAGCGGTATGCGAATGAGCGTGATACTGCGAGGTATATCGAAATGATCGACCAGAACGGTTCGGCAGAGGTTATGCGGGAGTCCGTTGATTTGGCTTCCGAGGCCGCGTTTCTTGGATTGCGGATGGAAGACGGGATCGACCTCGCCGAGTATCAACGAGAGTTCGACATCGACCTGATCGCAAAACACCGCGACGACATCGAGCGTCTAACACACGCCGATCTGATCACCGTCGGTGATGGGCGGCTGCGGCTTACCCGTCGCGGGAAACTGCTGTCAAATGAGGTGTTTGCGGTCTTCGTCTAGCGGATACGTTTGATCCGGCCGTCGACTACCGGGGCGATCGTGGCGTTCGGGGCCGAGCGAATGGCTTGCTCGAACAGATCGGAATCCTTTGGAGCGGTGGCGGCATCCGTCAGCACTTTCCCGTCCTTGAACATCGAGTAACCGTCACCGCCGCGCGACACGAGAAAGTCAGATGTGGCGATCGTGTATTTTGCCGTATCGTCAAGGGTGCGTCCGCCGACGGTGGCTGATACCACGCGCGAGCCGGCGGGTTTGGACGTGTCGTATTCGAACCGCAAGCCCGCGATCTGAGGGAAACGGCCGGGTTCGGTGTCTTCGCCGGGGCCGCTACGGGCGACGCCGTGTTCGAGGATCTTTCGCAGCGTCGCACCGGAGATCTCGACCTTCACGACGGGATTGTTAAAGGGAAGTATCGACAGGACCGACCGTTTTGTCAGCAGGCCCGGCTCGTAGGTCAGGTCGGCGCGGATCGAGCCGCCGTTGACAAAGCCGATATCGGCCCCGGTTGCGGCTCGGTAAGACTCGGCGATAAAATTGCCGACGTTAGTTTCCTTTTGCCGGTTGGAATGCGACATCGCGTCGAGCTGGACCGACGTAGAGCCAACCTTCGCCTCGAGCGTTTGCAGCAGGCCGCTGTATTTCGCGACTGCGGCTGCGAACTCCGGCGCGTCGGCGATCTTGTCGGTGACGGGAATGACCTCCCAATCAAAACTGACAAGCCGTTTGGTCGCGGCGTCGAAATTTAGCCTGAACTTGCCGACCTCGCGAGCGTCAGAGGTCATCTTGAATATCGGTGTACCGTCGGCCGACGATTGCAGCAGCGAATGCTCGTGGCCGCCGAGTATCAGGTCAAAGTCCGCACAGCCCGCCAGCCGCTTGTCCTCGGCCATCGTCAGGTGCGTTAACCCGATGACGGCGTTGACGCGTTCCTTTTTGCGCATTCGTTTGACCTGCTTCTTTGCGACCGAGCAAAAATCGGTCACATCCAGCTTCTCGTCCATCGACGAGGTCGCCTTTGTCTCGGGTAGCACGAGGCCGATGATCCCGAGTCTGATACCGCCGATCTCGCGGACGACATAGGGCGGGCCGGAAAAGATGTTGCCGGTTTTCGTCTCGACGACGTTCGCACCGAGCCAAGTGAAGCGCGATTCCTTGACGCGTTCGAGCAACTGAGCTTTGCCGATGTCGAATTCGTGATTCCCAAAGACGGCGTAATCGATGCCGACTGCGTTCCACGCGTCGATCATCTGCGCTCCCTTGTAGGTGCGAGTCTCGACCGATGGCGAGACGGTGTCTCCGCCAAGCGTGAACAGCACATTCGGGTTCTGAGCGAGTGCCTCTTTCCTGATCGTCAGCAAGCGAGCTAGGCCGCCGCGAGTTCCTCCGTCGAGCGGTGTAAATTGATATACGTCGTTGGTATGCAGGAGAATTACCCTGATCTCTTGCCCGAATGAGAATGACGACAGCAGCAGGACGAATGCGACGACCAGTGACTTCATAAAACTAGCTTACGACCTTGAGGTGTGTTCTGGCTTCCCAGAGCTCGGGGAAGAATTTCTTTGTCAGCGTCGTCAGGAGATATCCGACGCCCTCTGAGCCGCCCGTGCCGCGTTTGAGGCCGAGCATTCGCTCGACCATCAGCACATGGTGATACCGCCAGAGCGAGAAGTTCTCATCGTGCTCGATCAGCAGGTCCTGCATTATGAACAGGTCACCGTGTTTTTCGGGGTGCGTCAATATCTCGACGATCGCGGCAAGGCGGCCGTCGTGGTCGGTGACGTCAAAGCCTTTCCTGCCGACGAATGCCCAAAATGCGTCGTCGAGTCCCGGCTCAACGAAGCGACGGCTCAGCTTCTCGTACGCGTACGCGTCATCTCGGAAGTGCTCCAGCAGCTTCTCGTTCTTCTGTCCCGAGACAAACTCCATCTCGCGAAACTGCATCGACTGAAAGCCGCTCGCCGGGTTGAGTTTGTCGCGAAACTCCAGAAAGCCGATCTGTGCCATCGTTTCGAGGACGTGGATCTGTGTCACCATCACCTTCTCGATCGCGACCATAGCGCGCAGGCTGTGATTTACACGAAAAGGACGATCCTCGGCCAGCCATTTGATGGTCGCATCGGCCTCGTGAAGAAGCTGTTTGAACCATAATTCATACGTCTGATGGATGATTATGAAGAGTTGTTCGTCGTGACTGACAGGATCTGAGAGCGTCCGCTGAAGCTGTAACAACTCCGGGACCTTAAGATATTCGTTATAGGTCAGCAGGCCGCCTTTACCGTACTCGTTGGTCATAAAATATTGCTGCGAATGGCTTTATCTTCCGCCATCGGTCGATTTATGTCAATTTTCGCCCAAAACCGTGCCCTTTGTGACGAATATCTCTTGACACGCAGTAGAGATTTCGCTAAATTTGCGTTCGTCTACCAACACAACTATAGAGAAAACAAGGTCTTTGGGTTTAAGATGATCGCAATGTTTTGCTGCCCGTTCGTGTGAGTAGGCGTCTATTTTATCCGTGTCCGTCTGCACCGGACTGATACGAGATTTGCTTCGCGGCTCTTGGAGCCGACGATTTTTGAGGAAGGTTAGGAGGATTTAGAAGAGATGTCAAAGACGGTCGGAAAGGTCAAATGGTTCAATAACGCAAAAGGCTATGGATTTATCGAACAGCCCGGCGAGCAGGACATATTTGTCCATTTTAGTGCGATCTCGGGCGAGGGCTACAAGACACTGATCCAGGGTCAAGAAGTCGAATTCGAGGTAACGAACGGCCCCAAAGGCCCCCAGGCCGAGAATGTTGCAAAAGTTGCCTGAGGTGGCCGCGAACGGTTAGCCCGCAGGGTCCGACCTGTAACCATTTCAGAACATTTGTATCGACAAGTTTTCGGCTTTATCGCATAACTGTGGCAGCGGATCGAGCCGCTTCATCCGTTGCAGCAGCTTCCTCAAGGAAAAAGGCGTCCAGGTCGAGCGCACCGTCAGCTTTCCCACCGCGCGCATCGAAGACGGCGTCCTCATCCTCGAAAAATACCGCATCCCTCTGCCCAAAAGCAGCCGTAAACCCGCCTGACAGCCGGGAAAAGCTGATTCAATTCAGAACCGCGAGCGGTAGCGACCAGATTGTTTTTTGCTGGCGATGGCAAATCGTGAAAGAATTCGGTCGCTACCGCTCCCGGTTCTGAATTGACGCCGTCCACTATCGCAGGCGTGGTGATGCGGATCAGGAACATTTGGATTGATCTTTCTTTATCTGCATGATCTGTTTTTATCTGCGGCCAATTTACTTACGGCACACGCGGGCAGGGATGCCCTCCGGGTCGGCGTCGGAGTGCGGGCATCCTTGCGCGCCCGTGGCGAACGTCATTTTGGCCGCGGATGGAGCGACATAAGACGGATAGAGTCATATCATGTCTTTATCTGCGTTATCCTTTTCATCTGCGGCTGATCTATGTTTGGCACACGCTGGCAGCGATGCCCGCGCTCCGATGGCTCTCCGGGGTGGGGCGGCTTTTTTTAATGGCTTAGACAGGGCATAATGCCGATATGTTTTGCATCAAGTGTGGGGCGGAAAATAAGGATACGGCGGCATATTGCCGCAAATGCGGGGCGGCGATCGAGGAAGAGGAGACGCGTGTCGCGGTGAGGCAGACCGAGAGTGGAGAATTGAGAACGGAGAATGAAGAGAAGATCTTTTCTATTACGCCGACGCTGATGTTTGTAAAGATGGGCTATGCGGCGGCGGCGGTCGGTGCATTGTTCTTCGTGGCGTTGGCGAGCGCGTTTGCAGCGCTCGTGGTGCCGATCTGGCTGGCGATACTGTTAGGGCTGGGATTGTTCCTGATCCCGGCGTTTTATCACATCAAGCAAAAGCTCGTGCGTTATACTCTGACGGGCTCGACACTCGAGATCGACGAAGGGTTTATCGCCCGGACGACAAGGCGTGTCCCGCTTAGGCGAATTCAGGATGTGACGGTGGCGGCCACGCTCACGCAGAGGCTGTTGGGCATAGGCGACGTGACGATCGATAACGCTTCGGATGACGGCGGCAAGCTCGTACTCAAGAATATCAATACGCCCAGAACCTACGCCGACCGGTTACTGACCGAAATGCACGGTGCGGACAGTGTTTGACCGCGGTTAGGTTTCCTGACGGGCCGGGCTGCTTTCTTCTACATCCTCAAGCAGCGGCGTTGACTCGTCATCATGGGCACCATGATAGTACTTGTAATAGCCCGACCCGTAATAGTAGTACTCGGTCGAACCCGACTTGATACCATTCAGCACAACTCCGTAGATACGGGCACCGATCGAGTGGATGCGTTGCTTGAACTGCCGCATCAGGTGTATCGAACTCTTGTTTGCCATCGCGACGAGCACGACGCCATCGACGAGTGTTGACAGAATCGC
>CAZMQR010000003.1:0-22505 GCA_964568325.1 uncultured Chloracidobacterium sp.
GACTATTGGAATGTGGTCGGATTGCCGGTCAGGCTGGTTTACGAGTTAATTCTATGCAGCTAGCCCCGACCATGCTTCTGCAGTCGATTGCCGTTGCCTTCTGGCAACGGTTTATGACTCAAGGAGCGATCGGGCTTTAGCCCAACCGGCTGTTTGGGCTAAAGCCCAAGGAAAGTTAAATTGCAATTCCGTTGCCTAAAGGCAACGGCAATAGATCAGAGTGACGTAAGCCTTACAGCAGCTTGTCTATCGCCTTCGACATCGGAATGGTGATGTCGTATTTCGGGTCGATGCCGCCGAAGGGCTCGCCCGAACGGTTGCCGCTCTTGTCGAGGATGACAAATGACGGGATCTGGTCGATATCGTATTTCTTCAGCGTCGCAACTCCGTCGGGGTCGCGGAGCAATGGCATGGTGAGCTTGTTGGTCAAGCCCCACTTCTTCAACGTTTCGCTTTCGGCAAAATTCTTTGACTTCGGGTTCGCCGAGTCGGTTACGACATAGTAGAACACGACCGGCTTGCCCTGATACTTCTTCATCAGGGCATTGGCAAATTCCGCCTGCTTGCTCGAGAGCGGCAGCCAACTCGCACCGACCGCCAGCACGACGACCTTGCCGTTCTGAGCTTCGACGTCAACACGCGAGCCTTCGACTGAGGCCAGGCTGGTTTGGGCAGCGGCAACTGCCGAGACCAAGAGCGTGAGAGCCAATGTCAAGAATGTCGCTTTTAGCGTCTTCATAGTCGTAGAGATACACGAATACCGTGATCTCACCTCGATTAGATGCAAGTTTGATACCAAACTACTGTTTTCGATTTAGTATCACGTTGTCGATAAGCCTGACGCCCTCGATCTCGACGGCAACGGCGATCAGCGTCTCGTCATCTCCAATCTTTTCAACAGCTTGCAGCGAATCGCGGTCAACGATGGCGACATAATCGAGCGCGGCGGCCGGTTCGGCTGCGATGCGGTTTTGCACGATTTCGGCGAGATCCGACGCGTCACGTTCACCTTTCTTAAAGGCAGTCTTAGCCTCACGCAGGCCCTCAATGATCACAGCCGCCTTCTCGCGGCCCTCGGCCGACAAACGCTCGTTCCGCGACGACATCGCAAGGCCCGATTCCTCGCGAACGGTCGGGATCACGACTATCTCGGTCTCAAAACCGAGATCGCGAGCCAGCCGCCTGATCACAGCGACCTGCTGAGCGTCTTTTTGCCCGAAAAATGCGGTATCGGGCCTGATCGTGTTGAACAGTATCGTTACCACCGTCGCGACGCCGCGAAAATGCCCCGGCCGCGCGGCGCCTTCCATGGTGTCGGTCAGCCCCTCGACATTGACATAGGTCGAGAAACCTTCAGGATAAACTTCGTCGGCGTCGGGCGCATAAATGTAGTCAACGCTGTGTTCTGCGAGCATCGCCGCGTCGGCGGTCAGGTCTCGGGGATATTTTTCGAGGTCGCCTTTGTCGTTAAACTGAGTCGGATTGACAAATATAGAAACGATCAGCACGTCGCATCGCTGCCGGGCCTCCTCGACGAGCTTCAGATGCCCGGCGTGCAGTGCGCCCATCGTCGGCACAAACCCAACCGTCTTTGCCTCGCGCCGCAGTTTGCGTGCGATCGAGAACATTCGTTGGCGGCGGTTGATTATTTCCACAATCGTGCGTTGTCGGGGATTGGGAAATCAGGAAATTCGATAGCGAGTACCTCTCGAATTTGTGCAGAAATGTTAACCGCATCGCGGGTTGCGGCGTCCCAAATAACGTCCAGGTCAAGAGCGAAATAGTCGTGAGCAAGGACGTTCCGAAATTCCTTCATTGATCGCCAGTCTACGTTGCGGTGGCGGCTCTTCAGGCTCCGTGAAATGTGTGCGACTGCCTCGCCGACAACAAGCAAAACATACTGCGTTGCCGCTTGGTGCAACGGACTGCGCTCAAATCCATTCCGATCGATGTCTGCCGAGAACGTGCGCGCCATCCTGCACGCGATAATGATGTCGCGGAGAAAGTACTGTTCAGGCCTCATAGATCACTTGAGCATCACCAAGCACATTGTCACGAACGTGCTCACGCAGCCCTTTCTTGCTAACCAAATCTACACGCCTTTTCAGGACCTTCCCTAAGTCCAAACCCAATCGACAATATTGAAGCAATCCAATACCCGAATCAGGCTGGAACTCAACCAATAGATCATAGTCACTATCCGATCGATTGTCGCCACGCGCGCGCGAGCCAAAGATGCTCAACTCGCGCACCTTGTTCTTTCGGCACAACTCGGCGATCTTTTCTCTTGTTTCTTCTGAAAACTGCGTCATTTCGCTGCCATTTCCTTCATCGTCTCGGGCGTGAGGCCATAGGATTCCGCATCGTTCGGATATGCCCCGGATTTAACGTCTGCCGACCATGCGTGGATGGCGTCGGTCATTACCTGTCGGAGATTAGCGTATTGGCGAACGAATCGCGGCTGCCGGCCAAAGGTCATGCCCATCAGGTCGTGCAGGACGAGCACCTGAATATCGCAATCGAGGCCCGCGCCGATGCCGATAGTCGATATTTTTAATTCGCTCGTGATCATCGCCGCGACCTCGCGAGGGACGAGCTCGAGGACGATAGCGAATGCGCCGGCTTCCTCCAGGAGCTTTGCGTCCTCGATCAAGCGTTTGGCTTGGTCGGCGGTGCGGCCCTGAACGCGGTAACCACCCATTTTATAGACGCTTTGTGGCGTGAGGCCGATGTGGGCGACGACGGGGATTTCCTCATCAACGAGCCGTTTGACCAGATCGACGCGGTTGCGGCCGCCTTCGAGCTTGACGGCCTCGGCACCTCCGTGCTTCATCAGTTTGAGCGCATTACGCACGCTCTCGTCCTCGTTGATATGATACGTGCCGTAGGGCAGGTCAGCGACGACCATCGCCCGTTCTGTGCCGCGTTTGACGGCTATCAGGGCCGAGCAGATCTCATCGAGCGAAACAGGTATCGTGTTGCCGTAACCGTGGATGACGTTCCCGATAGAATCGCCGACGAGCACGATATCGACGCCGGCCTCATCCACGATCCTTGCGGTCGGATAATCATATGCCGTTAGGCAAACAAGCTTTTCGCCTTTTTCCTTCGCGGCTCGGATCGCGGGCAGATAAACTTTGCCTTCCTTGTCAGGTTGCAGGTATGCCATATGCTGTTGCGGAGGCCCGCACGAAGTAAGGGCATCGCGTCGGGACGCTCAATTACGCAGAAAGTCTAACACATAAACGCGACACGTATTGCCGTTGCCTTTAGGCAACGGTGTCGGGTAACAACTCTGCCGGGCTTCAGCCACATCGCCCGTCGGACCACGCGCATATTGGGCTGAAGCCCGGCAAATAGAGAATGCCCTGACCGTTGCCTAAAGGCAACGGCAATATTGAGAGCATAACCTTAGACCGTGTGCTCGTTGCGGCTGTCGTTAGGTTCCCACTTCTTTACACACGTCGTATCACCGCACTCGGCGAGCAACTGCGTAACATCCTTCTTCAACACAGGATGCACGAGGTGCGGAGCGATCTCGGCCAACGGACACAGTACGAATTTCCGCTCGTGCAGCCGCGGGTGCGGGAGGATAAGGAATTGTGTCTCCATCACCGTATCGCCATAGAGCAGGACGTCAATGTCGATCGTCCTCGGCCGTTTAGCACCCTTGTCGCCCCGGCCCATGAGGTATTCGATCCTCAAGAGCCTTGCCATCATCTGTGTCGGGCTGACGCCATTCAAATAGACCTCAGCTGCCAAATTCAGGAATAACGCGTCCGAATCGATGTCCACCGGCTCCGTCTCATACACGTTCGAGAGCCGGTTCACGACAAACCCGGCCTCGATCATGCACCTGACCGCCATCAGCAGATTCCCGGCCCGATCTCCAAGATTCGACCCCAACCCGACATATGCCGTGACCCGTTCCCCTGTCATTTTTGCTGGTTAATAAATAGATGATACCCGAACCGATGTCAAAACGCCTGCAAGAAACACTCCGCCGCCGCGTTCTTCAGTCAAAGCAGCGACGCTCTCCCGGAATCTAAACTAAGGAGTGATCCAATGAAATACAAAAGATATGTCTCTATCTTCGCGGCGGCGGCGTTAGCGTTTGTGTGTGCGGCGGCTGTGGCGGCGCAGGGGACGAGCTACAGGATCTCGTCGCCCTACTCGCACAAGAACCTGACCATCTTTCTCATCCACGGCAAGGACGAATCGAAAAAGAGCAACGTCATGACCCTGCAGGAGGCGATGGAGCGAAAGCTGTTTGTCGTCTATGAGACGTCGAGCGTCAATGAGCTTGAGGTCGAGAACCTGTCGAAGGAGCAGGATGTTTTCATTCAGTCCGGCGACATCGTCAAAGGCGGCAAGCAGGACCGTGTGCTGGCGGTGAGCATCATCATACCAGCACGTTCGGGCCGCGTCAGGATCGATGCGTTCTGTGTCGAGTCAGGCCGATGGCAAAAGCGTGGCAGCGAAGAGGCAGGTAAGTTCTCAAGCTCCAACGACCGCATCGTTACCAAAGATCTGAAGATAGCCGCCAACGCGACGCGTTCGCAGCAAGAGGTTTGGGCGAGCGTGGCCAAGGCTCAGGATAGTTTGTCAAAGAACGTTGGCGGCGACGTTAAGGCGACCGCCTCAGGGTCGAGCCTTCAATTGAGCCTCGAAAATGGCAAGGTCGCCGCAAGCGTTGACGAATACGTTAAAGCCCTAAACGGCATCGCCAACGGCAAGTCCGACGTGATCGGCTACGCATTCGCGATCAACGGCAAGCTCAACAGCGCCGACGTTTACGTCTCAAACGCCCTGTTCAAGAAGCTCTGGCCCAAGATGCTCAAGGCGACCGCGACCGAGGCCGTCGCCGAATCTCGCGGCGTCCGCCTCGCCGAACCTGTCAAAGCTGCGGCCGTTACCGAGATGATCGTTGACTCGGAAAAGGCCAAGTCGAAAGAACGCTCCGTCGGCTCCGGCGGCAAGCTCGTCACTCGCGAGGACAAAGACAACGTGATGATAGACGCCGTCGATGACCGGACCAAAACGATCGTTCATCGGAGCTATGTGAAGAAGAACTAAGCCGGATATCCTCCTCTGCGGCCTCCGCGTAAATTCTCAGCGACCTCTGCGTGGAACCGACTTCCTCGCAGAGATCGCAAGAGACATCCGCAGAGGACACGGAAGAGGCAGCGATGACCAGCAAGTTTCGGGCTGTCGGAATGGATGAATGCAGCTTCGTCGCTGTGCCGCGTTCATCCGCCGACGGCCCGAATGAAAGTAGCTATTAGCTAATAGCTACTTTCTATTTCCTTAACACGCCGAGGATATTGGCTCGGAGGTTTGAAAATATATCGGAGGAATTTACGATTCGCTCATACGCCATGAACGGGAAGAACAGCAGTCGCGAGCCGAGGCCGTACATCGGTTCTTTCTCGATGAGGTCGAGGCGTTCAACGGTGAGGCCGGCTTCTCCTGCCGCGCGTTCGACGGCCGATCGCGTGTTCAGGCGATAGTGCGTCGGATACGGGTCGTGGCTTTCGTCAGGCAGATTTCTGAGGCGGTTAGCAACGAGCCGGTGAAACGAATGCGGTGTCAGGTGCGAGATCAGCGAGACGTAATGCCAAAAGTTTGGCGTGCGAAAGATGTAAACGCCGCCGGGCCTGAGCACGCGCCGGATCTCGGCCAGATGGCCCGTCGGGTCGGCGACGTGTTCGATCACATAGTTCGACACGCAGGCGTCGAACGTATCGTCATTAAATGGATAAGTCTCGCTATCGACCACGTGGGCCGCCGTCAACGCGGTGTTGTTTTGCACGTCCGGATCGATATCGACGCCCTGCAGACGGCCAAGCGTAGCAAGAAAGTCAGAGGTTACGTTCGTCGGCCCGGCACCGATCTCGAGTATCTCACTGTCGTGTGCGATGTTCGACTCGATCAGGCCGTGAAACACGACATTGCCGTCCGACCAGCCTGAGGCGGCTGAGTAGTATCTTGCGAGGTATTCGTCCTGCCAGGGCATAGGGAAGCCGTCGAACTCAATTCTAGACCGCCGATGCGTCACTGGCCAATTTTGATGTAAAGTAACGCGTATGAGAACACTCGTGATCGTTCTGTTGTTTGTTGCCTCGGCCGTGTCTGCCTTTGCTCAACGCCAGTCCGTCCTCCGTTGGGAAGACGAGATGTGCGAGTACTCAGGCACATTCGACCCGAAACTCCACACGGCGGCGCGCCTTCGCAATACTCTCAAGCTCAGCCTTCCGGGCAGCTATCTGCTCGAGACGAATACAACGGCTTGGAACTATGGTGATATCGCGAAGCTCGACATCGCCGGATTCGACGCCGAGTACAAGCGCAAACTAGCCGAGCTCAAGGCCCTCGATATCGTCAAGGTGCAGTATTGGCAGGACTTCAAAGCGCGTAAAATAGCGGAGCTTGAACAAGTATATTTGCTCGAACGAACGTCGATGCTCGGCTATTCCGACCCGTCAAAACTTCTCACATATCCGTCGGCACCGGAATGCGTCACGAGATATGCACAGCCGCTGGCCGCCGGCGGCGATCAACTCCTCGCGGCTTGGCTCTCGGTCAACGTCGAGTCCCGAAAGAACAACGCCGACCCGGATCGGCTGCAGCGCATTTTTGAGCAACAGCTTCGCTCGCCCGATAAGATGAAATTCGCGCTTGTTGAGGTGATGAATTTCGGCTGGTCAAACTGTGCCAACGCCCTGATCGAGCGAATACAATCCGACGGCACGCCGGAGGCCGAATTCAAGAAGCTCTTCAAGAAGTCCCGGACGCTTCGCTGCTATGAGCCGTAGGCGCTTAGCCTTCGCTCTTGTTCATCATTCCGAGTACCTGGCCGATGACGCCTCCGGCGATGCCGCCCATCACGGTCGAGCCGACAATGTCGGCGAGGCCGGGAATGTAGTTCTTTGTCAGATTCCAGAATGACGCAAACATCAACTGGAAGCTGAGTGCGATCAAAAAGAACACGATCGCACCGCCTTTCAAACCTCCGACGAAGGTCCGGATGCCCGCCCATTGGTCAAAGATATAGGCGAGCAACAGGCCGGAGACTATGTTTGCAAGGACGAGCGGGACAAAGTCCGGCATCTCCTTCATCAGGCCCGGAAAGGTATTCATGTTCGGTCTCATTACCATCGGGTCGAGAACCAGCCCGTAAATAACAAAGCCCAGCACAAAGAATGCGATGCCGCCGACCAGCGCGGCGACGATCAAACGTTTAACCATGGTCATATGCTCCCCAAAAACGAGAATTACCCAAAATCCCTTGTCTGTGTGGAAACACCGTCAAAATAATCTTAAACCGCCGTATTGTCAATAGGCTCCGGAGCCGCAATGGCACGTTGGGCCGCGAAATGCCGGACGATCTCAGCCGCCGCTCTTGGCCCGACGAATGGCCTTAGGTCATCGGCCGATGCCTTTGCGATGCGTTCGATAGAGCCAAATTCGCGGAGCAGCTTCATTTTTCGCTTGTCGCCGATGCCTGGGATATCGGACAGTTCGCTGCTGAAATCGCGTTTCTCACGACGCTTGCGGTGAAATTCGACGGCCGTCTTGTGCGTCTCTTCGCGGATCTGCAATATCAGCCGGAACGCCTGTGAGTTGCGTTCGAACGGTATTGGTTTATCCTCGCGGCCATAGATCAGTAGGTGTGAGATCTCGCTGTGGCGTTTTGGCGGCTTGACGAGACCGACGAGCATTATTTGTTCGAGGTCGAGCGACTGCATTGCAGATGCGGCGGCGGACAGTTGGCCTTTGCCGCCATCGATAAAGACGAGCTGCGGCAGCGGTTTTTGCTCGTCCAACTGGCGTTTGTAGCGGCGATACACGGCCTCGTGCATCGAGGCAAAATCGTTGGCACCTTCGACCGTGCGGATGATAAAGCGGCGGTAATTCGCTCTCGCCGGCTTGCCGTTCTCAAAGCAGACGATGCCCGCGACGTTCTCTGAGCCTGAGATGTTTGAGATATCGAACGATTCGATGCGCTCCGGAAAATACGATAGTTCGAGCAGTTCCTGAAGCTCCTCGAGCACCTTTTCGCTGTCGGGCTTTAACACGCGGAAGCGCTGCTCGAATGCGATCTTCGCATTGGCCTCGACGAGCCGGACGAGGTGCTTGTTCTTACCGCGTTTTGGGTCGAGGACACGCACGCGGCGGCCGCGACGTTCGCTGAGGGCCTTTTCGAGCAAAGCGCGGTCGGTGAAATCCTGCGGCACATGTATCTCAAGCGGCACATAGTCGGTCGAGTAATACTGAGCGAGAACGTCGCCGAGAAACTCGCCCGCGTCAAACGCATTGTCCTCGGGCAGGTCTTCCCAAAAGAATTCGCGGCGGCCGACGATGCGGCCCTCGCGCGTCGTAAATAGCTGCAACGCGAGCCTTTGCTTCTCACGGTAAAAGCCGATCGTGTCCACATCGCGCTCGGCGGTTGTCGCCATTTTTTGCGTCTCGCTCAGGGCCAGGACGGTGCGGTGCAGGTCGCGGTATTTTGCGGCAAGTTCGTACTTGCCATCCTCCGAGAACTGCCACATGCGGGCCTCGATCGACTTTGCAAGCTCCTTGTTGCGGCCCTCGAGGAGAGTGCGCACGTCGGCTGCGGCCTCTTGATACTCATCCTGCGTGCACAGCCCTTTGACGCAGGGGCCGAGACAGCGTTTGAGGTGATATTCGAGACACGGCCGCGGCAGCTTGCCGTCGATCTCGATCTCACAGGTGCGAAGCTGGAAAGCTCGGTTAATGAGATTCAGCGTGTTGCGGGCCAGCGTCGTCGGCAGGAACGGGCCGTAATAATTCGAGCCGTCGCGGACGATGCGGCGCGTTATCACGACCTTTGGGAACGGCTCGTTGGTCAGCTTTAGATGCGGATACGACTTGTCGTCTTTGAGAAACACATTGAATCGCGGCTTGTGCTTCTTTATGAGGTTCGCTTCGAGTATCAGGGCCTCGACCTCGTTATCGACGACGATGAACTCAAAATCAACGATCAACTTTACCAACTGGCGTGTCTTGGGGTCGTGATTGCGGCTAGATTGAAAATACGAACGCACACGGTTGCGGAGGTTTTTCGCCTTGCCCACGTAGATTATTCGTCCGGCGTCATTCTTGTGAATGTAAATCCCGGCCCGCGTCGGTAAGGTTTTGAGTTTCTCGGCAATCGTCACAGGCAGATTATACCCGCTGCTGCGTTTTGATTTTAGTGCAGCGTTAGGACAGACTTTGTCCGAGTGGAAACAGTTCTCACAGACGACGTTGAAACCGCCGCCGCGTTCATACGCGAGGGCGGCCTCGTTGCGTTTCCGACCGAGACGGTTTACGGGCTGGGAGCGAATGTTTTTGATGAGTCGGCTGTTGCGAAGATATTCGAGGCGAAGCGGCGGCCCGCGGACAATCCACTGATCGCGCATGTGGCGTCGCTGGAGCAGATCGGGGAATTGGCCACAGAGATCACGGAGAACACGGAGAGATTTGTCAGGGCGTTCTTTCCGGGGCCGTTAACACTCGTTTTGCATAAGACCGTGCGTGTGCCATCGATCGCCACGGCGGGCTTGGAGACGATAGGTATACGAATGCCGAGAGGCGAGGTTGCACGGGCGTTCCTTAAGGCCTGCGGCGTTCCGGTTGTCGCTCCGTCGGCGAACCTCTCGGGCCGGCCTAGCCCGACTACGTGGCAGGCGGTGCTTGAGGATCTTGACGGGCGTATCGACTGCATCATCAGAGGCGAGGCGACCGAGATCGGGCTGGAATCGACGGTGGTTGACTGCACGGGCGATGTGCCGGTGCTGCTAAGAGCAGGTGCAGTTTCGCTCGATGAGCTTCGTGCGGTTGTGCCCGAGACGCGAGGTGTTTCGGTAGTGGATGAGGCAATGGCGGGCCGAAGCCCGGGACTAAAGCACAAGCATTACACGCCGAATGCCGAGGTGCGGCTCGTGACCGACGCCGTAAGGGATCCGAACCGTGCCGGCGCTGCATGGATAGGCATTCATGGCGGCGATAATGGCTTTGCCCTGACAAAGATCTGCGGATCGGTCGAGGAATACGCCGCCGCCGCTTTCGAGTACTTTCGCGAGTGCGACCGGCGGGGCATCAAAGTGATCTACTGCGAAGCGGTCCCTGAAACCGGCATCGGGCTTGCATTGATGGACAGGCTACGGCGAGCTGCGGAGGCTTAGGATCAGTTTTGGCCAAGCAGGGACACGGCGACTATTGCGAGCTCGCCGTTATCTCTGATAACGTCGGTCTGAACTTCGCCGGAAGATGAAAGTTCATCGACATACTTGAGCGGAACGAGCACGAGGGCGCGAGCGACGCTCGCTTGCTGCATTGCGGCGCGGAGATCGGAGGGCGATTCAAGCTTCTTTTGCGAACCGTCAGGTGCGCGGAGCAGGCGGCCGGCGGAGTAGAACTCGGCGCTGTGCGAGACGGTGTGAAGGCCAAAGACGCGCTCGCTCGCATACCCGCGAGCGGCGGCGCTCTCGATCAGGCCCTTTACGGTGTCGCCGTCGGCGTAGCGTGGGGCCGCCACCTGCGCAAGGCAGATAACAAACACGAACGCAGCGCAAGCGATCACGATTGTCGCGAGCCTCCAGCCCTTCTTCGCGGATGATCTGTCGCGAATAAAGCAACCCGCCAACGCGATGGCCGCCGGGACGGCAGGCAGAATGTAGCCGGGCAGCTTTGAGCCGGAAAAAGAGAAGAAAGCGAGCGGGACGACGAGCCAGGACAGGGAAAAGAGAAGCAGCGGCGAAGAGCCGTCGGCGAGTCGCGGGCGAAAGGCCGTTCGCACGGATGACCAGAGTCCGGCGAAGACGAATGGAAGCCACGGCAGCGTCATCAGAGGCAGTACCCAGAGATAGAAATAGAATGGCTGCGGGTGGTTGTATCTATTCGATGTGAAGCGTTGGAAATGGTGCTGGACAAAGAATTCGTCAATAAACGGCCAGCCGTGCCGCAGGAACATCGGCAGATACCACGCGGCCGCGACAGCCGTCGTCAGACAGAGGCCCCACGACAGGCTGATCATAAATTTGCGGCTCGGCAACCGCCGCGACAGCAAGTGATAGATACCAACGACGCCAAATGGAATGACGATGCCGATCAGCCCTTTTGCCAACAGGGCCAGGCCTACGAAGAAGTAGAATATGGCGAGCGGCGTCGTCGGTTTTTCGCTGTCGCCGCGGTCGGAAATGAAATAAGCGGCCAGTGCCGCCGTGATCGGAAACGTAACGACGATGTCAAAGCTTGCTCCATGCGAGAAGCCGATAATGCTAAGCGTCGATGCACCGATCAGAGCGAAAGTGTTCGCAGTTCGCAGTCCGCGGCCCTCTGCTTGCCCCAGGAACCACAGCGAGATCACCGTGCCGAGACCGCAAAGGGTTGGGCCAAGGCGTGCGGCAAACTCGTTTACGCCAAATAGGTTGAAAAAGACGATCTCGAACCAATACAGCAAGACCGGCTTTTCAAACCACGTGTGACCGCCGAGGGTTGGAGTGAACCAATCGCCTCGCTCGAGCATTTCGCGTGCGACCTGTGCGTAACGCGGTTCGTCAGGGCCGACGAATGGTATCGAGAGGCCTGAGAAGTAGGCCGCGAGGGCGAGCAGCACAAACAGGACGCTTACGATCGTAGATTGCGGATTGCTGAATGCGAGCTTTGTCATTCGACGGTGCGTGGTCAAGAATAATAGTTTACTCAGCCATACGACAATGCAGGAAATCCGCAATCCGCAATCCCAACGTGTCGCCGTCATCGGTGTCGGCAGCCTCGGACGGCACCACGCGCGCATTTATGCGGAGCTCGCTGGCGAAGGGCGTGTCGAGCTTGTCGGCATTTGCGATACTGACGCAGAGACTGCGCGCGAGGTCTCGGAGAAGCATAGCTGCGAGGCGTTTGCCGATTGGGGCGATTTGCTTGACAGGGTGGATGCGGTCTCGATAGCGACGCCGACCGAGACGCACTGCGAGATCGCGTGTGCATTTCTCACAAAGGGCATTCACGTCCTTGTCGAAAAGCCGATCGCACTGACGCTCGACGAGGCGGACAGGATGATCACGGCGGCCGCGTCGTCAGGTGCGACGCTGATGGTCGGTCAGCTTGAGCGATACAATCCTGCAATGGTCGCGTTGCGGCCGCATGTGACGCGGCCGCTGTATTTTGAGATACACCGCGTGTCGCCGTATCCCAATCGGTCGCTCGATGTGGACGTTGTGCTCGATGTGATGATCCACGACCTCGATGCGGTTCAATGGCTGGTGGGCGAGGACGTGGCGGTGTCGGCGATCCATGCGGTTGGCATTCCCGTGATCTCTGATAAGGTCGATGCGGCCAATGCCCGGATCGAATTTGAGAACGGCTGCGTGGCAAACATCACGGCCTCACGTATCGGGACCGAAAAGATACGCAAGACGCGTTTCTATCAGACAAATGCCTACGTGGTGCTGGATTATGCGACGAAATTCTCGTCATTGACCTCATTGAATCCCGATGCCTCGCATCCGCTTGCGGGTATTTCGGTCAATCGCCTCAATATCAGTGACGTCGAGCCTCTGCGGGCCGAGATACTCGATTTTCTTGATTGTATCGAGAAAGGAAAGACGCCGCCCGTCTCCGGCGAAGACGGACGACGTGCATTGAAATTAGCCGTTGGCGTGCTGGACAAGATCGCCGAACACTTCGCGAGCCTAAAGGTCTAAGCCGCGGCCTGCTCCGCCATCTGCTCCCGGATCGACTTCATCCACTCTTGCGTCTTTTTGATGCGTTCGGCACCGTCGGGACGGTCCATGATGACCTTTTCGATATTCTCGAAGGCTTCGGGCATCTGCCATTTTTCGCGAAGTTCGCCGATAAAGGGCTCGATCTTTGAGAAAACACCGATGTGCTCGCCATTGGTCTTGTTAAATAGTTCGGCGTCGATCGCTCCACTATTGACCATTGCTCCGGCCATGTCCCAGTATGAGAGAACCATTCGAAGATAGCCGCCAACTTCGGGGTCCATCATAGTTTTCTCGACCTCGTCGGCGTCGGCGGGATCAAAGCTAAAGAACCAGTCGCGTGCCTTGCGCATCGTTGCCTCACGACGAAGGTCGTAGAGTTTTAGGATGAGTTCGGCGGATTCAAATTGAGAAGACATACATTTTAACCTCCAGAAATGTAGTATTATCGCGGAACTATCAGGTTATTCTTTTGACGTCGGCTAGTCAATGAGCTCTGAGATCAATAGATTCCTTTCCGAGCGGATCGAGGCGGGTGATTTCCCGTCGGTGGTGTATCTCGTTGCGGAAAAGGGTGAGATCGTTCTGCACGACGCTCTCGGTATGGCAGTCGTCGAGCCAGAGCGGATCGCTGCAGCGAAGGACACGATCTACGATCTGGCCAGCGTGACGAAGGTCTTGGTGACCGGGCTGATGGTGTCGATGCTGATCGAGAGCGGAAAGCTCGCTTTTGACGATGCCGTGTCGGGGCAACTGGCAGACTTCGATACCACTGATAAGAGACACATAACCATCGGTGAATTGCTAATGCACACATCCGGCCTGCCGGCTTGGCTGCCGCTTTACATGACAGCAAGCGGCAAGGATGACGTGCGGCGAGTGATAGCGAGAACGCCGCTTGAGTACCAAAGTGGTGACCGTGTCCTTTACAGCGACCTAAACTTCCTTACACTACAGGCGTTGATCGAGCGTGTAATTGGCGAGACTCTTGATGTGATCGCCCGCGATATGATCATTCGGCCGCTCGGGCTCAAGGATACGAGTTTTGGCCCCATTGCGGAGCGCGGCCGGGTGGCCGCCAGTGAGAAAGGAAATGCCTTTGAACGAGCGACCTGTATCGAAAAGGGCTTTGCGGTCGATGACGCCGATCCGGGCGTCTGGCGAGGAGAGGTGATCTGGGGCGAAGTGCATGATGGGAACGCCCACTTTCTCGGTGGCGTAGCAGGCCATGCGGGGCTGTTCTCTACTGCGACCGAGGTGTTTAGGATCGCTCAGCAGTGTCTGCCGAAATATTCTCAATTGCTGGCCCCGAAGACCTGCGCGTTGTTCATGTCCAACTTCACGTCAGGGATGAATGAACACCGGTCGTTTGCGTTTCAGCTTGCATCGACACCGGATTCGGCAGCGGGGAAGCAGATGTCGCCGCAAAGCTTTGGGCACCTTGGGTTTACGGGCACAAGCCTATGGATCGATCCGGCCAGGGAACGCGTCTTCGTCCTTCTTACAAACCGGACGCACAACCACGCGCTACCGTTCATCAACCTTAACAGCGTGCGGCGTCGTTTTCACGATCTTGCGATCGAGTTTCTCGACGGAAAATAACGGCGAACGAAAGGGCTGAGGCGTTAATCAAACCAGCGCTTTCCCCGAAGCAACTGAACTCGGAGAGGATTGGACAGATGAAAAGAAAACTGCTCGCGGCGATTTTCGCCATGGCTCTGACAACCGCTGCGGTCGCCCAGAATGACACAACGACGCGGCCGCGCGTCGCCGTAACGCCCTCGGCGCCGACGATCAAGAACGATCCATATCAGGACAAGTCGCCTTCGAGCCCGCCGGTATTGGCCGGCCGCGGCACTTATCCGGCCCCATCGCCCACACCTCCGCCCGAAGATGACGAGGTCATTCGTGTGGAGACGAATCTTGTCACGATGCCGGTCTCGGTGCTCGATCGTGACGGAAGATTTATCTCAGGGCTCCAACAGCGGGATTTTAGGATATTTGAGAATGGTGTCGAGCAGAAGATCGATTATTTTCAATCCGTGGAACAGCCTTTCACGGTCGTGTTGATGATCGATGTAAGTCCATCAACCGAGTTTAAGATCGACGAGATCCAGAACGCCGCAAGCGCGTTTGTAAATCAACTGCGACCGTCAGACCGCGTGATGGTGATCGCCTTCGACCAGGACGTTCACGTGCTGTGTCCGCCAACGACCAATCGGAACCAGATGCGCAGCGCAATATATTCGACACAGTTTGGCAACGGTACGAGCTTGTATGAGGCAATCGATGATGTCATACGTCGTCAGCTAAGCCGCATCGAAGGGCGAAAGGCGGTTGTGCTGTTTTCCGACGGTGTGGATACGACCTCCAGACGCGCTGGGTATAACGATACGCTGCAGGCAACAGAGGAGGTCGATGCACTCTTTTATACGATCCGATATGATACGTCGGCCGACATGGGCGTCGGAAGTGGCGGCCGTGGTGGATATCCTCCGCCGCGAACCGGACGCGTCACTCTTGCGGATATCCTTGCCGGGATCATCCTTGGGGGCACGATGAATACCGGCAGTGGCCGCGGCGGTTCAAGCCAAGCCGACTACGCACGCGGCAAAGCCTATCTCGAAGCTCTCGCTAATAACAGCGGCGGCCGCTCCTTCGAGGCAAAGTCGATCTATAACGTCGATGCCGCATTCTCAGGGATCGCCGAGGAGCTTCGGCGGCAGTACTCACTCGGATACTATCCCGAATCGGTCGGGACGGTGGGCGACCGTCGTCAGATCAAGATCCGTGTGATGCGCCCGGGCGTCGTCGTGCGGGCAAAGACCAGCTACATCGTCGGCCAGCAGGACCGGAAGTTTGCGGGAAGCTAGCCACCGCGCTGCATCCTTTGAGCGTTTGACAGGCATCGTAGAATGGATCATGCGGTGCGGGATGAGGCCAGCCTTTTTCGTCGTATCTCTCGGTCTCGTGGTTGCTTTGGCGGCCGCGTCATTTGCGCAGGCCGGTCGCGGACCTGTCGGCAGCGGTGCAAAGAGCAATGAGCGACAGGTCGCGACGCCCACGCCATCGCCCGTGCCGGTAGCTTCACCAGAGGCTGCGATCACATCGACCGACGACGACGTCATTCGCGTCAACACTCAACTCGTTTCTATTCCCGTTCGCGTGATGGACAAAAAGGGGCGCTTCATCGGCGGGCTCGCCCGCGAGGATTTTCTTGCCCTTGAGGATGGGGTCGAGCAGGACATCGCGATGTTCTCGAACGAGAATGAATCGTTTACGGTGGCCCTGGTCCTCGATATGAGCTATTCGACCACATTCAAGATCGCGGAGATACAAGCGGCGGCTATCGCGTTCATTGGACAATTGCGGCCGCAGGACAGGGTCATGGTCGTGTCGTTCGATCAGGACGTACATATGCTTTGTGAGGCGACCAGCGACCGTAATGCTATCTACAGGGCGATTCGCAGTACGAAGATATCGACCGGCACCAGCCTCTACGAGGCAGTAGATCTCGTGATGAATGATCGCCTGCGCCATATCGAGGGCCGTAAGGCGATAATCCTCTTCACGGATGGCGTCGATACCACCAGCCGCCGGGCCCACGATCGCGATAATCTGGACGACGCAATGGAACTTGACGCTCTGATCTACCCGATCAGATATGACACGTTTGGTGATGTGCAGACGATGAGGGGCGGAACGCAGCCGAAGGTCGATATTCCTTTGCCGGGTGGAACGACGCTCCCTGTGAAGATCCCTGTCAGGGTTGAACCTAACGTCTCGACCCAGGGAACGACTTCTGAAGAATATCAGCGTGCGAGAGAATACCTTGACCAGATGGCCGCGAGGACCGGAGGCCGTTTGTACGAGGCGATGACGATGGACAATCTGGCCGCGGCGTATTCCCGTATTGCGAGCGAATTGCGCGAATTTTACAGCATCGGCTACTACCCAAAGAATGAACGCGTGGCCGGCAAGAGAACGACGATCAAGGTACGCGTCGACCGCCCGGGCGTGTCCGTACGGATGCGTGACGGTTACATTACGCCGAAACGGACAAAAGTAATTACTCGCTAGATGTCGGTACCGTCGGGAATAATGCCGTCCTTCGGCACGATGATGATACGGTCGCGGATGTAGAATGAGCGGTCCGGCGCGTCATAATTCACGACATCGTCGCGATTGATAAGCTTCACATTCTCACCGATGCGAACATTCTTGTCGAGGATCGCACGGCGAACCGTACTGTTCGCCCCGATACCGATATGCGGACGTCCGACGCTTAGGTTGTACTTGAGCTCCGACATCGATTCGAGCAGGTCCGAGCCCATAACGATCGAATCTTCGATATCGACACCCTCATCGATACGGCTTCTTAGGCCGATAATGGAATTACGGACCGTGACGCCATTCAGGATGCACCCTTCACAGACCATGGAATTATCGATATCGCAGGCGTGGAGCTTTGACGGCGGCAAGTAGCGGCTGCGGGTGTATATCGGGGCGGTCGCGTCAAAGAAGTTGAACTTGGGCAATGGCGACGCCAGGTCCAGATTGGCCTCGTAAAATGCCCGAATGGTCCCGATGTCTTCCCAGTAATCCTTAAAGAGATGTGCCTGGACCGTATATTTGCCGATCGCTGCCGGTATGATCTCACGCCCAAAATCAACCCATGAGACATCTGCCTCAAGCAGGTCGACGAGCTTCGCGTAATTGAAAACGTATATGCCCATCGATGCCAGGAAAGGCCTGTTCGCCGCCTCCTCCGGCGTAAGTCCGAGCCGCGTCGTGTCGACGCGCATCGCCTCGAGCGCCTCTCCCTTAGGCTTTTCCTTGAACTCGACCAGCCCTCCGTCGTCGCCGGTCTTCAAAAGGCCGAACCCTTCCGCTTCATCCGGCCGGCACGGGATGACAGACACGGTCAGGTCCGCGCCGGTCGAGAAATGACGTTCGAGGAAGCTGCGATAGTCCATCCGGTAAAGATGGTCACCCGAGAGTATCAGCAGCGTATCAACGCGCCAATCGCGAAGGTGCGGCAGCATCTGTCGGACGGCGTCGGCCGTGCCCTGAAACCACTCTTCGCTATCGCCGGTCTGCTCGGCCGCGAGCACCTCGACAAAACCCGTCGAGAATGTCGAAAAGCGGTATGTCCTTGAGATATGACGATTTAGCGACGCAGAATTATACTGCGTAAGGACGAAGATCTGGGTGATCTCCGAATTGATACAGTTTGACACAGGCACGTCGATCAACCGATACGTTCCGCCAAGCGGCACGGCCGGTTTTGAACGATCACGCGTTAGAGGAAAGAGCCGCGATCCGGCACCACCACCCAATATGACCGCAACCACGTTGTCGTAGCGTCCCATGCGAACAATTGTAGAATGCACAATGCACAATGCACAATGTAAATGAGCGGTGCGGATGAACATTGGGGGATCCGCTCAAAACAAGATCGGTGCATATTGCATAATAGATTGTGCATTGTGCACTCTGCATTGTGCATTCGCGTTATGTGGTACTGGACAAAAATGCTGTTCCTCATTCTAGCCGGGGCCTTGGGGCTGTGGCTGTTGTATGAGATGGTGACATTTCCGAGTATTTCACGGCTGAGGACCGAGAATCCCACGACGACCTCGATGATCGAATATCGGATCTCAGAGGCAGTCGCTGAGGGACGCGAGCCGCGAAAATACATGATCTGGACGCCGATCGAGCAGATATCACAAAATTTGCAGCGTGCTGTTCTGGCCGGCGAGGACGCGAGATTCTTCCAGCACGACGGATTTGACTGGGACGCCATCCAAAAGGCCTGGGACGAGGCCGTGAAAGAGGGCGAAAAAGAAGCCCGCGAAGAATGCGAGGCCGAAGCCACGAATAAACAGGAGAAGAAGGACTGTAAGCCGAGCGATGACGACTGGATACCACCGCTGCCGAGTTTTAAGCGAGGGGCATCGACCGTGACGCAGCAGTTGGCCAAGAACCTTTTCCTGTCGGAGGACCGCAACTTCCTGCGAAAAGGCCGCGAGGCCGTTTACACTTATTTTCTTGAGCGTGAATTGTCAAAAAAACGGATCCTTGAGCTTTATCTTAATGTGATCGAGTGGGGCGACGGCATCTACGGGGCCGAAGCCGCCTCTCGCAATTACTTTCGAAAGAGCGCCTCTGAACTGACGGCTCAGGACGCCGCTTATCTCGCAGCGATGATACCGTCGCCGCTAAACGTATTCAATCCGTCAAAAAACAGGAAACGCGTCGTCCGAAGACAACGCGTCATACTGCGTGGAATGAATTCGATCAAGCTCGACTACGCGAGCAAGTAAAGGAGTAAAGGAGGGGAGGAGGGGAGGAATCGCTGAACCTCACCCTCGATTCCGATCCTTCTGTCCGGAAGGCAGCACCCAGACCTTTGGCTTAATTATCATTGCCACGAGCATGGAAAGGACCTGATCGTACGCCATAAACAAAGTTTTGGCTCGATCCCGGTCGAGATAGCCGCAGCGAACAGCGAATTCGATCCATGTCTGAGTTTCAGCCGCCTCACCTTCGGAGTCAGAGAGTTTTGCTGTGAATGCAGCTTCATACCGTCTTTTACGCCAAGCCTCGGCGACGTTCGCACAGACCGACCGCGAAGCCCGGCGTATCTGATCGGTAAGCGAATAGGTTTCTTCTTTAGGAAAGCTCTTGCTTATTTCAAAGATCTGCATTGCAGCATCGAAGGCTTTTTTATATACCTCCAGATCCTGATGTCGAACGATCACTCCTCTCCTCCTCTCCTCCTCTCCTCCTCTACTTCCTGCCGCCGACCAGCGTCATTTCATCAACGACCCATTTGGCGCCGCCAAACTTCTCGGTGACGAACAGGACGTAACGGATATCGACCGAGATCGTGCGGTTTTTTTCCGCATCGTAGTAGAAGTCGTTGCCGAGTCCCTCAAAGTTGCCGTCAAAGCAAATGCCGACCTGCTCACCTCTGGCATTCAGTATTGCCGACCCGGAATTCCCGCCGATGATATCGTTCGATGTCAGGAAGTTAACGACGACGCTGTCGCCCGAACCATAACGGCCAAAGTCATGCGAATTCTGCAGGTCAACAAGCTTCTGCGGCAGGTCAAACGGCTTCTCGCCCGTTTCCTTCTCGATCATTCCCTTCATGGTCGTGAAAGGTGAACGATACTCAGCCTCTCGCGATGGATAGCCCTTGACGTATCCATAAGAGAATCGCATCGAGAAGTTTGCATCGGGATACGGCGTGTTTCCGCGCATGCCCGCGAGCACCTGTTGATATAGGAGCCGCAGACGGTCGATCTTCGACGCGAAGTTAGCACCGCGAGCTCCGAGGGCAGCCCGCTCCTCGACGACACCCGCAACGAACGGATGGGCTCTCTTGAGATCGTCCCAACTCATCGAGTATAGATGCAGGATGTGTTCGGGCGAGGTCATCGGCCCCTGGGCGATCTCATTGGCAAAGGCGGCCTCAGCATCGCGACGAGCCTTGCCTTTTAGGCCGTTGAATTTCTTATCGGCCGCCTCAAATCGGACTCCGGCCGGCAGACTGTCGAACGCCTTGAAGAAGAACTTGAGCATCTCGCGCTCGTGGGCAGGTTCGCGATCTTCGAGGGCCTTTGTGATCTCGGCGAGCTTGGCCGCCTTTTGCGCCTCGTTAAGCGTGCGCCCGGCCTTTACGGCGCCCGCGGCCGCGACCACCTGGCCTAGCACGGCCATTGAGTTAGGATCGGGAAACCGTCGCATGATCACATCGCGGAGCTGCGTCGCATTGGTCTCCTCCGAAAGCGCCTTCAGATCCGGCAAAACGCTTCCATACTTCTGCTGCCGCGCCGGGTCTGCAGCGATCCATGCGGCCATTCTTGCCTCATCGGCCTGCCTCTGCTGGACTGCCCCGACGCGTTTGAGTTGCAGGTGGTCACCGCCAAATTTCTTGCGCGCATTGTCAAAATTCGCAATGTCGGCCTGAAATGCGATGCGTTTTGCTTCGTCCGTCGAGCCGATGGCGTTAAGGCTGTCGCTGAGTGCGCGAAGCCACTTTTCGAGGAAAGGGGCATTTGCGTCTCGCTGGTACAGGATCGACCAGCTCTCACGGTATCGCGTCGTTCCGCCGGGGAAACCGAGGACAAATGTAAAGTCACCGTCTTTGAGTCCGCCGATATTCGCCTTCAGGAATCGTTTGGGTTTGAACGGCACATTGTTTGGTGAATAATCTGCCGCCGAACCGTCAGGCGCGACGTAGGCACGCAGGAACGTGAAATCGCCAGTGTGTCGCGTCCATTCAAAATTATCGGGATCACCGCCAAAGACGCCGATGTTGCGCGGCGGAGCATAAACGACGCGGATATCCTTAACCTCCGTCGTTTGGTACAGATAGTAATAGTAGCCGTTATTGAGCATCTGGATCGTGATCGTCGAGCCAGGGTGAGCGGCCTTCTCAGCAGCCGTGAGTGCATCAGTGTTCGTTTTGATCGCCGCCGCGAGTTCTGCTCCTGATAGGTTTTCAGTGCCTGCCTTGATCTTTGCAGTTACGTCCTCGATGCGTTGCGTGAGCGTTATCGAATAGTCCTTGGCTGGTATCTCGCCGGCCCGGCTGCCAGCGTTGAAGCCCGTTTCGACAAGGTCCTTCTCCGGGGTCGATGCCGATACGAGTGCGTCAAAACCGCAGTGATGGTTCGTCAGTATCAGCCCATCGGGCGATACGAACTCTGCGCTGCAGCCGATGCTGAGGCGGATGATCGCATCGGTCAGGCCGCCGCCATTCGGATTGTAGATCTCCTCGGGTTTGATCTTCAGGCCTTTCTTCTTAAGATTGAGGCCCGCCAGTTTGTCCGGCGGGAACATTCCCTCGTCGGGCGCCGCAACGGCGAATGAGAAAGACGAAAAAACAAGCGCGATCATCATCGCGAACGACAAGAATCGATTGGTCATTAAATTCATAGTTGTGATCCTCTATATTGGGCGAAAAATTCAGTATAGCTCACGGCGGCAGTTTTTCCGATGCGGCCAGCGGCAGGCCGCGCACAAAAAAGCGAGCCGCATGGCCCGCTTTTGTTTCAAAAAAACTCCTTTCAGTCTATTTGACCAGCTTTGCCAGGTCGACCGGTTCCGGCGGCAGGAAGTGGCGCGGATTGATCGAGCGGTCGCCGATGCGGACCTCGAAATGCAGGTGAGGCCCCGTCGAGCGGCCCGTCGAGCCGACATAGCCGATAAGCTGTCCGCGAGTGATCGTATCGCCGTTTTCGATCTCGATCTTGGAAAGATGCCCGTAACGTGTTGTCAGGCCGTTGCCGTGGTCGATCTCAATCATATTGCCGTAGCCGCCCTTGTAGCCAGCCGAAACGATCGTTCCGTTGGCCGGGGCGACGACAAAATCACCACGCTCGCCGTCGATGTCCATTCCGGGATGGAATTCATACGAACGGCCGCCAAACGGATTGCGGCGAAAGCCGAATTCGTTGTTGATCTTACCGAGGTGCGCCCACATCGTTGGCAGGTTTGTCGGATCGGACTTTGCACGAATGGCCTGTAATTGATCTTCGAGTTCGCCGTTCTCGCCGTCCTCGTCGTCAAATTCCGGGCCGCCGCTGTTGAAAGCAAGCTCTCCGCTCACAGACTGGGCATCACCGAGATCCGCCGGTGCGCTCTGAGCAGTCATCTGTGATAGTACCGGGCCTTGCGCGAGCGTGGGCATTTCGATATTGCTCACAACACTGCTCAGTCCAAATCCGATCGTTGTCAAACAAACTGCTGCAAGAATACCTAATG
>CAZMQR010000004.1:0-22459 GCA_964568325.1 uncultured Chloracidobacterium sp.
TTTTTGAAGAATTCCTCGTTTGCCTTTAGCGTGTTCTTTTCCTCGGGCGACACGAGGACATAATCGATATTGTATTGCCGCATCAGCATTTCAGAAACTCCGCCGCCCTCGTAGATGCGTTTGACATCTGCTTCGCGAGCGAAAGCGTTGATGCCGTGCGAAAACAGGTGTCCCGTATAGCGCATTAGTGATTGGCGGCCGGTCAGCACGATCGGCGTATTGTAGATCGGAGCGTTTAGGAACAGCGCAGTGTTTTCGGTCTTTTGCCTGATTTGGTCGGCCACGCGGACCGCATCGGGTTCGAACACGCGTGTTTTGACCGTGCCCGCGGTGGTTCGCCACACGTCCAGTGCACCGGCGAAAGTGAGCGAAACAAGCAACAGAACGGCGATGACCTTAGTCACAGCAGCCTTTTGCCACAACCATGCGAGCGCAAAGGAAATAAAGATGATCGAGCCTATGTGCCAATAGATCAGTATCTTGATATTGTCCCAGACCCATGGTGCGAGCTTTGCAACATTACCGAGGATAAACAGGAACGCGAACGGGAGATAGAAGAGCAGCAGCGGCACCGGATCGACCTGTGTCGTCACGCCTTTCGTTTTCTTGTCCGGCTCTTGTGCCGCAGACTTGCGGCCAGTCCAGTACCAAAACGCAAGGCCCGCGACAAGCAGCGGGATCGTCAGGCTCGTATTCTTGAACCAAAACCAGAAGAAGTTGTCATTTCGCTTGTCCCAGCCAAATTCCCATCCAAAAAAGCTCGTCGTGTCGCTGGCGCTGCCGGTCATCGTCCACGCCAATAGTGGAACGGCGACAACTGCGACGCCTATGCCAAACGTTATCCATTCGACCCACCGAGCGGGCCGCAGAACGAACAGGAACGCCGTCACAATGAACAGTACTGCCAGACTGTGAAGATGTATCAATGGCAGCGTTCCCGCGAGCAGCCCCACGACAAAGATAGGAACGGGAAAGTCCGCAAGCGAGACCTTTCCGCTTTCTCGCTCCTTCACATGGCCGCCCGAGAAGATCTGCCAGAGCGAGCCGAGGACCAGCACTACCAGCGGCAGGCCCAATATCATGCTTCGCTGGGTAATAAATAGGACGACGAGCGAATTGCCCCAACGAAACTGGTCCCCGATCGTATAATCGCGTGGCAGGGCTGACAGAACGCTGACGATGCCCTTGCCGGAAGCATCTACATCGCCCAGAAACCACAAGAATCCGAGGCCACCACTCAAGAACAGCAACGCCGGTGCGATCCGCCCCGCAAGCCTATTCGCGGTCACACGGGCGACGAATCGTTCGAGCAAGACAAAGAGCGAAAATGTCCAGAGGACGTTTTGTGTGACGATGGCATCCCGATAGGTGACACCGAGCTTTACGAAGCATGCCGAGATAAAGTCCGTGATGAACGGATATGCGTATTTTGCCCCGGCCCAGATCGGGTTGTCGGGCGGAAATTTTGCCCCCTCGCTAAAGCCAAGTATCGCCCCGATGTGGTAGGGCAGATCGCCCAGATTCTGCGAGCCACCGGTAAAGATGCCTTCGCTTGTTTGATAGACGGTCTGACCAAAAAAGAACCAAAAGAGCAGAAAAAAGAAGGCGTAGTAGATAAAGCCAAGGGCTTTGTGCAGGTTGGCCCCATCGAGCCTTCCCTTGGCCTTGGCACGGTCGTGTTTGAACCGCTTAGCCGTATCGCGATACCTGATCAGGCCAAAGAGGCCCGTCGTCACAGCCAGAGCAATGACCACCGACGCCGCAGAGAATCCCATCGCATAGGAGATCGCAAATGCCGCGATGCCGAATACGGCCGAACCCGCGACACAGCCCGCCGCCAACCGCCAGAGCAAGGGTTCATCGTCGGCGATCACATACGTCAGCATCATTCCCGCCGACGCGATCAGCAAAAGGAGCAACAGCGATACCAGCATAGATAAGCGAGCGGGACTAATAGATAACTTACTTTAGTTTGCAGAGGAAACGCAACGAACGCGGCTGGCGCGGGCGTGGTATAGTATCCGGCGCGGCAATGGAATTTGACGAGCAACTCCTCAACAAGGCACTCGAACTCGTAACAGAATGGGGCGAGAATTTTCGCCGACCGATCCACGACCGTATCCGCCGGACGTATCCTGGCTTGAGTGATGCCGAGATCGATCAACTGACGACGATCGCACGCCGCGTCGAGAGCCGCATCTATGCACTCGCCGAGGATGAGATGGCAGGCAAGCTGGTGGAACGCGAGATCGTCCCCATGTCGCAACGCGAGTTCGTCTGGCTCAGTGACAGTAATGCAAGCCGACTCAAGAATATTGGAATGTATTACGCCCGCCGGTAGGACGCCCTCGCTTTTCACTTTTCCACTCTTTCCCTGTAGTATTAGGTCTTTTGGCCTCACGGGCCGATTAGACAACCTTATGCTTCAAGCCGGTATCGTTGGCCTGCCCAACGTCGGAAAATCGACACTTTTCAATGCTCTGACCGCTCAGGAGGCGGCGCTGGCGGCGAATTATCCGTTTGCCACGATAGAGCCAAACGTAGGTGTCGTTGCTGTGCCTGATGAACGCCTGGCGGTACTCGAAAAGCTCCACAACGCGCAAAAACA
The DNA here is from genome assembly GCA_964568325.1 of uncultured Chloracidobacterium sp. Lineage (GTDB taxonomy): Bacteria > Acidobacteriota > Blastocatellia > Pyrinomonadales > Pyrinomonadaceae > OLB17. The sequence goes on from CAZMQR010000004.1 coordinate 2,609, forward strand.
AGTGCCCGCAACGGTCGAGTTCCTCGATATCGCGGGCCTCGTCCGAGGGGCTTCAAAAGGGGAAGGCCTCGGGAATCAGTTCCTCGCCAACATTCGCGAGACGCACGCAGTTGTCCAGGTCGTCCGGTGCTTTGAGGACGAGAACATCGTCCATGTTGAGGGCAGCGTCGATCCGATCCGCGATATCGAGACGATCCAGATCGAGCTTGCACTCGCCGATCTCGCGTCGGCAGAAAAACGCCGAGACAAGGCCGTGCGTGCTGCTAAGGCAGGCGACAAAGACGCTAAACGCGAGCTTGAGATCCTTGACAAGATCCAGCCGATCTTAGAAGAAGGCCGCCCGGCGCGTGCTGCCGCTCTGGATGATGACGAAAGGACGATCGTTAGGTCATGGTTCTTGCTCACCACCAAACCGACGATTTACGCCGCCAATGTTGACGAACCGACGCTCGCCGATGTGGACAGCAATCAGCATGTCGCTGCCGTCAAAGCGTATGCGGCGAAGGAAAACTCAGAAGTCGTCGTCATTTGTGCGAGGCTCGAGGCAGAGCTTGTCGTCCTACCGCCCGAAGACCGGACCGAATACCTAAAGGACCTCGGCCTCGCGTCATCGGGCGTAGATGAACTCATCAAAGCGGCTTACCATATGCTCGGATTGATGAGTTTCCTGACCGCGGGCGAAAAGGAAGTTCGCGCGTGGACGATCCCGATCGGTACAAAGGCCCCGCAGGCTGCCGGCGAGATACACACCGACATTGAACGCGGCTTTATCCGCGCCGAGATAGTCTCTTACGACGACCTCGTCGCCTGCGGCAGCCGCAAGGCGGCACTTGAGAAAGGCCTGGCCCGCGTCGAAGGTAAGGAGTACGTGATGCAGGACGGCGACGTAGTGGATTTTCGATTCAACGTCTAACGCGGCGATGGTCGACTGAGATGCAACCTCTTCGTTCTATCTTCAGTACGCAGGTGGCTGGAACGCCTTCGTCTCGATACGGTCCTGCAATTCCTTGGGTAGGTCGCGGAACAGGTCGTAGCCGGTTCGCTGTTCGATATCACGAACCGTTGTTACGTAATTCTGCCATCGGATATCTTGGATACCATTCTCGTTTGGCATGTCCACAGCAATGATGCGCGTAGTGTCGGTGACCTCGCGGCTGCCGGGGCGCAGAAAAACGACGACTTTCCAAAGGTTCGTAGGAACCGTAATCCGGCCGCGAATGCTGCCTTTTTCTCCATATACGCCAGCGATCATATAGGCGTCGGTCCGGCGGCGGACCGTTCCGCGAACGTAGGATTCGAGCTTGTTCCACGGATATTGATTGAGATCAGGCGTTTGCGGGACGATATTCGTCATCAGGAAGGTGTCCGCCATCCTGCGTTCGTCAGCAAACCGATCGGCGGCCGGCACCATGTGGCCGCGGTCGTAGCCGCTGCCGGCGTAATCGTAGTACTGTATGCGGCGAATGTTTGGCGGCAGAGACATGTCGGGCTTAAAGAGCGGCCGCTCACGGCGTTCGCCTAGGTCGGCTGCCGTGGTTCGCCACGCTATCCAGTTGAGTGTGCCGCGTTCGTTGTTATACGAGAGCGTAAAGCCATTGTGCGTCAACAAATAGTTGTCGGCATTTGAGGCGTCTGGCGTTGCCCTTGACGGGTTGCCAAACGGAAGATCATCTGCGTTTGCTTCTGTCGGCATTGCGGTTGGCTCGCCTCGCAGGCTGTCCGGAATGCGGCTGCAGCCAACGCTGAGCGTAAAAAAGAGAAACATGAGAGCGGTCCGGCGCGGCATATCGCTCAGAGTCTAGCAGAACCGCCGCGATGCGATAAAATAGGAATTGTGAGTGACAAGGTGCACATTCTTGGCCTGACGCGGCCTGAGCTAGAGGAACTTGTCCTTTCGCTCGGCGAACCGAAATACCGAGTGACCCAGGTCTTTATGGCCGTTCACCAGCGGCGGCTGCGATCTTTTGAGGAGATCACAGACCTGCCCAAGAAGTTTCGCGAGAGGCTCGCAGATGTAGCCCAGATATCTCGTTTGACGGTCGAGACTCGTTACATCTCGGAGGACGGCACCCGGCGATACCTGATGAAAACCGGCGACGGTCATCCTGTCGAGACCGTCTATCTGCCGACCGAGAATCGGGATACGATCTGTTTTTCGTCGCAATCCGGCTGCGCGCTCGCGTGCGACTTCTGCCTGACGGCAAAGCTCGGCATGTTAAAGAACATCACTCGAGGCGAGATCGTCGAGCAGATAATTATTGTCTTGAATGACGTTTACGGTGTCGGAGGCGAAACGCCGCATGGGACCAATCTGGTCGGCATGGGGGCCGGCGAGCCATTCATGAATTTTGACAACCTGATGTCCGCTCTCACGCTGATGGCGGACGAGGATGGGCTATTCATCGTACCAAATCGCGTGACGGTCTCGACCGCCGGCATCGTGCCTAAGATCTACGAATTTGCAAGGATCGACGACCGGCCGCACCTTGCGATCTCACTATCGGCGACGACTGACGAACTGCGCGACCGGCTGATGCCGATCAACAAGAGGTGGAATATCGACGAGCTTTTGACGGCGGCTAAGGAATTCGAGGCGAGCCTGCGACGGGGCGAACGGTTCACGCTTGAATACGTCATGCTCGGCGGCGTGAACGATCACGACGAGGACGCAAACCGATTGGCCGTGCTGATCGAGCAGTATCAGCTTCAGCGCGTCAAGATAAACCTGATCCCCCACAACGGTGCGGAGCAGTTGGATTACCGTGCCTCGACGCCCGAGCGTGTCGCAAGATTCAAGAACATTCTTGAGTCACGAGGCGTCGATGCCTATATCAGGGCGCCGCGGGGGCGTGATATCTATGCGGCGTGCGGCCAGCTCGCCGCGAAAGCAGCATAGAACCAGTTGTTATGGAGATACTGATAATCGGAATTATCGTTGTGGCGTTAATGGCATATGTCTCGACGCGCATCAAACGATCGGCGGCGGCTGCATTCGAGGCAGAGACAGTAGAAACCGACGATTACAGCATCCAAAAGCCGGAGGGCTTCCTTAGCGTCGTCGGTGGCGATCGGCATTTTGCGTTCGAAGCATATTCAAAAGAATTTGGAACCGGCCCGGCTGAGAAACTCAGACAGGCACGAGCGACCCTGGTCATCGACGCGGAGAGGACGGACGATACCGAGAATGTGATCGCGGCACGCATCGAGGTGATCGGTGACGACACGTACAAACTAACAGAAGCCAGAGCATCACTGTCCGGCACCGAAGTCGTCGTTCTCAGGAACATAGTTGAAAAGGCAGGAAGGCGTTACATTCTCGAGGTGACGAGGCTCGCTGAAACCTCGGACGATATTGCACGTAAGACTGAGGAGCTCGTCGAGAGCTTACGCTTGAAGTAATAAGATGAGAATCACATTCACAAGGTCAATGGTCGCAGCTGCCGCTGTGTTTCTATTCGGTTGTGTTGCGGCACAGGCCCAGAGCGTTGGCGGTTCGATCGCGAACGGAACAATAGAGCGCGGAAAGACGGTGCGTGGGACGGTCACGCTCAGTATTCCCGGCGGGCTGCATGTCAATTCCTATCGTCCGAATAGCGAATATTCGGTCCCGACGAATGTGAGAGTCAGCAGCAGTGGTGGCGTCCGTTTGGGCCGGGTCAGCTATCCGCGAGGGCGAAATAGGAAATTCAGCTTTTCCGAGCGTCCGATCAATGTTTATGAGGGACGCGTGTCATTCGGATTCAATGTAACTGTGCCGGCGACATATCGCGGCACCACTGTCCGGGTGAATGTTACGGTCCGCTCCCAATCGTGTACCGACGAGGTCTGTTATCCGTCAAAGACAAAGCAGATAACCCTAACGGCCCGCGTTATCTAGCCGGCGCTGCGCCCGATCACCGACAGCAGCCGGCCGGTACGCCCAAAATCACCTTTTTCCCGCCGGTAAGAGAAGAAAAGATCACTTCGCTCGATGGTGCAAAAGGGTGCGGTCGAGATGTTGCCCGCCTTCACACCAGAGCTAATGAGTTGATCGCGATTGCAGGCATGAAGATCGACAAGTGCGTGGCCGTTGTGGGTCGGCGTAAAATATTGGCTGCCGTCGTGAATGCTATCAATAAATGTCTTGACTACCTCCGGCCCGACCTCGTAGCTCCGGCCGCAGGCCGCCGGGCCGATAGCGCAGGCCAGGTCGGCGGGCTTTGAGCCGTAAAGCTCGGTCATCTTGTCGATCGCGATCTTGACTATCGACTGCGCCGTCCCTCGCCAGCCTGCGTGAACGGCGGCATATGCCCCTGAAGCTGTGTCGCCGATCAGCACCGGAACGCAATCTGCTGTCTTTGCGGCGGCGAGTACATTGTCGAGGTCGGACATCACTGCGTCAGCGTTGATCTCTGAATCGCCAATATCCTCTTCGGTGCTAACGATGCGGATATTGACACCGTGGACCTGCAATGCCAGTGCGAGCTTGTACTTGTCCGGGAAGGTCGCCAGGAAGCGGCGACGGTTCTCGATGATATTCTCTTCGCTGTCGTCGTCAAAACCGGAAAGGCTGAGACTGTTTTCAGGGAAGGCTGAAACACCTCCGTGCCGGGTTGAGAAACCATTAACGAAACCGGCAGATTCGAGGTGCCGGCTAACGAGGACCTTAACACCACCGGCCTCTCGCCATAAGAAACCCGAATCTGCTAAAGTCTGTGAATCATCGTCGCGCGAGTCAGGTATGATCGTTTCCATCGGTATCGACATTATTGAGGTCTATCGCATCCGCGATACTGTCAGCCGCACGCCTCGCTTTGTAGACCGCGTTTTTACGGCATCTGAACGCGAATACTGCGAGGCGAAAGGTGCGGCGGCGGCTCAATCATTCGCTGCTCGTTTTGCGGCGAAAGAAGCATTTCTCAAGGCCCTGAAGACCGGCTGGCGGGGCAAGATCGCGTGGCGTGAGATCGAGGTCGTCTCCGACGGCGACGGCGTACCGACCCTCAACGTCACCGGCGAGGCCCTTCGCCGGTTCAACGAGCTTGGGGCAACGCATATTCACATTTCACTTGCCCACACGACCGAACACGCCGTTGCAGAGGTCATCCTCGAACGCAACTAGGGCTTTGGCGTCGCTGCCGGCGTCGCCGCCGGCCTCGCATCAAGGTTGAAATAGGCGACTGCAGGGTCGTGGTCCGAATATCTTTCGGGCCTGTCTTCGCCACGATAGCTTTCCGGGAAATCAGCGTTTACGCGGGCATACCCAAAGCCCTGTGCATAAGGCATGAACGACTCGGTTATGATCATGTGGTCCAATACCTGCCCATTTCCGTCAAAGCGATACGAGTATCTCTGGTCGGCAGCTATGAGGTCGACCAGGTCGGTCATGTTAGGTTCCACGAGGTCATCTGACGGGTTCAGCACGGCATCTTTCGCCGCCGGCGAGCCCTTGATAGCCCCAATAACGTCAACTATGCCGTCATTGAATTGATAGGCGTTAAAGTCGCCGATCAGGACAATGCGTTCGGCCGGATCAGCCTTTTGTCTGTCCTGGACCCATCGGGCGAGAAACTCTGCCTGAAGCCGCTTCTTCAACCTGACGTTGTCCTGCTGCTTAGGATCGCTGTAACCGAGGAACGACTTGAGATGATTTACGACAACTGTAAAATCGAATGGCCGGTCAGTTTTGGCATCTGCGACCGATGCCCTCAGGACCAGCGGCGGCCGATCGTTCAGGAAGTTATCCTCTTTTGAATTCGCGTTCTTGAATTTTTCGTCCTTGCCGTACTGCTTGACGTCGGTGACCTTGATCCGCGAAGACTTGACCAGAAAGCCGTTGTCGATGCCGCGTCCGTCGTTACCCTCAACGAGATACGCCTCATACTTCGGGTCGGGCTTGCCGCCGGCAACTGTATCGGCGTTGATCCTTGCGGCAAGGCGTTTCAGGGCGGATAAGTTCTCAGCTTCAACGATACCGATCACATCAGGCGACTGCATGATCCCGCGGATGGCGGCCGAGATCTTTTTCATTCTCGCATTGAATGATTCAGTCGAGACGATATCCTCCTTGATCGCCGGGTCGTCCTCATCATCGAAGAGGTTCTCAAGATTCATTCCCGCAACAGAGAACTGTCGCTCGCCGGCGACCGGCAGGTTGACATGCTTCGGCACGCTCGCCATTGATGGTCGGGTTGTCGCGTCAAGAAGGACGGACCATGTCCGATAAGCGTAATGCAATACGCCCGTCACATTCTTTAGCTCACTGTTGGCTGCGACATTGATCGGATGCGAGCCAAGCTGTGCAGAGGACTCGATACGGAGGCGCTCCGGATTGCCGTCGAAATAGCGCATCTTCGGATATGTCTTTTTGAACTCAGCCTGTTCCTTCTCGTTCAGGAAGAGAAAGTCATAGAGCTCGTAGCCCGGTTCGCGAAATGGCATTGGGATGCCCTTGAGCACGCCAAAGAAGACGCCGTTGGAGTCGCTCCTGTTATTCTTGTTATCGACTCGTCCGTCGGTCGGTGCACTAACGGTCAACTCCGGAACGCTCACGCGCATGCCCTCGTACTTTTCAAGCTGATCGATCGAGTTGAGCTTAAAGTCGTCGATGCTGAGCACTATCGCCTTTGGCAACGGATTGTCCTTCGAGAGAACCTGAACGACATCGCGTCCCCGCTGCATCGAGATCTCCGTGACCGGCAGGGTGTTCGGTTCGGATCGCGGTTTGAATTCCTGGACCTGGCCTGAGACGACGACCATATTACCAATCGCAGCTTCGCCTCCGGGCTCATCGCGGGTATAGACGAGGATGCCCTCGGATGTCAGCGGGTCGTCGTCCACCTTATCGTCGGGCGTCTGGATGAAGAAGCCCGTTCTAGTGCGTGCTGTGACCACGCCGGACGTCTTGACGATCTCGCGCTCGCGCTGGGAAAAGTTCTTGCTTCCCTGAATGCCGGAGATCGGATACTCTCTCTGCGCAGCGGCCGGCAAAGCCACCATCAGCAATAATAAGCCGCCGAAAATGATCCGTGTTTTCATGCTTTGTAAGATGTGCCTATTGTCGGTCGCGTCGCCTTTCTATTATTTCCTGAGTATTCTTCGGGATCTGGTTGAAGAAATCGTATCCGGTCAGATACTCCACCGCATCCACCGTGGTGCGGAAATTGCGCCATGGAGCGCTTTGGCTGATCGAGACATTCGACATTATCACGCCAAACGCCCGCGTATTCTTCGCGGACGCTCGTGCCAGGTCGTTATTGCCGTTGGGCAGAACAAGGACGACCTTCCAGGTAAGCGTCGGAACGACAACACGGTTCTGCGGCGTCGAGCCGATGGTCGTATGCTGGCCGTATCCGCCGCTAAAGATGTAGATCTCATTGCCCTGGCTCGCGAGCGTCCGGCAGTAGTTCTCGAGATCCACCCACGGCCCCTGATTATTTGCCGGAAGCTGTGGGATGATGTTGGTCATCAGGAACGTATAGTTATTGTTAGTCTGCGTGTTCGTGCGGTCACCCGACGGGCACATATGGCCGCGGTCGTAGACCGGTTCGGAATAGTCCTCAGGCAGGACCTGATACCATCCAGCCGGCAGCGTGGTGTCAGGCGCAAAGCTGCCATTATTCGCCGTTCCGATCCAGCTCTGATCGAGCCGCCAGGCTGTCCAATTCGGTGTGTTCTTTGACCGGTTGTATGACAGGGCGTAGGCCGGCTTGATCATCAGGTAGTTGTTCTCGTTTGCGATGTCGCTGGTCGCACCTGACGGGTTACCGAGCAGAAGCGGATCCTCGCCAGGCGGCGCGGCGTTGATCGTCAGATTCGTCCCGACATTTGCCGTTCGGCCCTGGCCGTCCTGCGCAACACCGCTGATCGATGCCGTGCCGCCGGGCGTGCCAAGCGGAACGGTCGCAAGATACGAGAAGATATTGTCGCCGGCTGTCACATCGCCATTCGTGCCATCGTCAAAGAATGGCTGCGAGGTCGGGCCGCCGATGTTGATAAGATTGGCGGTTACGGTGATGTTTGTGCTGGGCGGCGTTGTTGCCGGGACCACGGTGACGGTCAGCAATGTTGTCCCCGGCGGTGCCACACTCGTCGGATTTGCCGACATCGCTGCAAAGAGGTTCGTGCCTGATCCGCTGCAGGTCGACGCAGGCGAAGAAGCGTTTCGCGGTGCCGACGGGACGACATTCTCAAAATCAGCCTGATTGTTGTCAGTATCCTGACAACCGTTCTGCTTACGTGCCTGGCTGTTATTGAGCCCCGGCGCCGTCGTTGCCGTTCCCTCGTTAAAGCCGTTCGTAACGGTTCCCCAACCGACGGAGTCAATGATCGCTCCGGTATTGTTCGGGCCGTTGCGTATCGCGAGGCCGCCATTAGTCGCACTCATCGAGCACGAGCACGCGGTCGGGCTGTAGGTCAGGTTTGCGGGAACTGAGCCGTCATAGCTCGTCGATGCCACCAGATAAAAGCCGCCGGCCGGGACGATCGTGCTGGTCGTCCAGACGGCGAATGGGTTGGTCACATCGTTAGAGCCATTGGCCGAACGGTAAACCAGCCGATAACCGTTGAGATCGACCGGATCCGAACTAGTATTGTGGATCTCGATAAATTCGTCCTCTGCGACCGAACCGCCGCCCTGAAACTGACTAATGACGAGATGCGGAGACGGCATTTCGGGCTGTCGGTCGGCGGCGGCCGCCCTACGCTCCGAGAAACTCGATCCGGCAACTGCAACGATCAGAAAGAGCAATAATTTCTTCATCATCAAATCTACTCGCGAAAATTTTAGTTTCTCACAAACAGAGGGCAAAATCGATGATGCAATGACAACGCAGACTGCAAAAGATCGGCCTTAGGGCCGACCGCAATTCGATTGGACTGGCTGCGAGGGCTAGTTGATACGATAGGCCTTTTCCTTCCATAGGACCACGACGACACCATTGAGTTCTCTGGCGATCCTGCGAAGGCCGCTGTCGAGTTTGCTGAATTCGTCGGTGCCCCGGCGGATGTTGACCGTCGCCTGCCCGGCGTATTTGCTGTCATACCATGCACCGTTGCGGCGCTCGAACGTCCGTCCGCCTACCTGGCGCGTGACCGCCATCTCGAACGTCTGTGCGTTCACCTGATTTGACTGCGTCTGAACCGGACCCGAGGCACGCGCCGGGCCGGATTTCGCAGGTGCGGCGGGCGTATCGCGGCGGCCGCTATCGAGAGCTGCGATCTTTCTCTTGGCGAGGTTAGCGTCCTCATCCTTGGCGTCGGTTTCGACCTCTTCGCGAGTGACGCCACCGACCGCAGCGGGCTGTTCGCGTGGTACCGATGCGGGTGGCGGTGGCTTGGGTTCGCCGGTCATCAGGTCGAGTGGCTTCTCGGCGGCTCGCGGTGCCTCGGGCTTAGCTCCCGCGAGGCGATCATCCGCCACGCCGTCAAGCGTGATCGACGGGCCGGCACCAGTATTCGCTATTCCCGGCGGCGGTGTATTGATCGGGGCAGAGCCGGTTGCATTGGCACTCGAATTTGCCGTGGTTGCGGTATTTGTAGTCGTGTTTGCCGCCGCCCCTGTGCTCGTCGAATACGGGTCGCTTGCGGTCCGCTTGTCGGCGACTTGCGACACGGTCGCTTTCGGCGAGCTGCGGTTTTGCAGGACGAGATAGCCGAGCACGCCGCTGAACGTGAGCACGAGCGCTCCCATCGCGAACGCGAGATTCGGCGTGCGGAACAGACGGCGGTACCACGGAACGACGTGAGCGCCAATAATTTCGGCCGCACCTGCGGCCTCCGTGGCCGCTGTTTCGTTCATCAGAATGCTCTGCGTGAGCAGTTTTCGACACCCGCCGCAGTCTGCGAAGTGCTCCATATACAATCGTTTAGCCTTGTCCGGAAGCGCGTTTTCGACAAACGCCGCCACGGCATCAGCATCGAGATGAGAGCCGGAAGGCGTCATGCTCGAAGCGACACTCGCCCGCGACTTTCGCAGGATAGCGTCAATTTCTTTGTCGAATTGCAGTTCCATTTCTTACCACAGAGATCACGGAGATCACTGAGGATTTGCTATATAAAGAACGGTCACAGCCACAAATCTTGCATTAAGACGAGCAACGTGACTGCCGCAAACATTGCTTCCAGATTCAAGCCCAAACCGGCGGCGGTGTCGCTGAGGTGTTTTTTTACCTCGCTGTCGGTCCAGCCGTGTTTGGTTTTCAATTCTTTTTCGACGCCTTTGCGGATGTCGGCTTGGACGCGGGTCAGCTTGCGGCTGGCGGTGGCCTCATGATAGCCGAATGTCGCGGCGATGTCCTTAAGTTTCAGGTCGTCAAAATAGTATAGCTTCATTATCAGCCGATCCTCGGCATCCAGCGAAGCAACCGCAGCCGTCAACGCCTCGGTCACATCGGTCTGGCCGAGCGAATCGGTCAGCTCGTCCTCGGGATTTACGACGTGCGACGTGAAATGATGATTGTCATTGCCGGCGGCCTCGGTGGCTAGGTTCTCAAACTCGCGGTCTTCCTCGATCTGGACGAACTTTGATACCTTACGATACTGATCGACCGCCAATTGCGATACTACGGCCCGCAGCCACCCGGCGAGCGAGCCTCGGCCGGAATAATACGCGAGCTTGCTCTTTTTATTGCCGTCAGCGTCGGTGCGGAGCCCGTAAAGCTCAGCCCAGATCGACGATGCCAGGTCCTCGGCATCCTCGGTGTTTGAAGATATTTTTCGCGCGGCGGACTTTACCGTCGAGTCAAAATTGGCGACCAGGTCCTCCCAAGCCTGCTCGTCGCCGCCCTCGCACGCGAGTATCAAACATAGATCGTCCGAGCGAATGTCATCGATAAACTCTTTGATCTCAGCATGTTCCGGTTTGGCGTCGCCGGCAAAAACATATTTTTCCAACGCTGCATCGACCCGCGGCCTCACACTGTCCGCATTTATCCCACGCGCGTTCTCGGCACGCGAGATCAAATGCGCGACCGCTTCGTCAATGGTCTGCTGATATTTGTCTGCGACAGGACTCATCCGTCAGGCGAGAAGATTTTAGCACCGATTGGATGTAAGCTGGAACAAACATAGTTGTTTGGGGTCAAATACTCTATATGCGACGCGTGGTGCTCAGAGTCCTTCTGATTTCGGTAGTTGTTTATCTTGGGCTGTCAGCGTCAGTGCTCGGCGAGAGTCGGGCAAGAAAGCAACTAAAACCCATCATCGTTAGCTGTGGTATCTGTAATTCAAGGGCAATCTACTTGCCGAAACCCGTTTACCCGGCATCTGGCAAGGCAGTCAGGGCGTCGGGTCCAGTGAGAGTTTCGGTCAAGATTAGCGAAAGAGGACGTGTTTACTGGGCACGCGCGGTCTCCGGACATATATTGTTAAGGCCGGATTCTGAGCTTGCCGCCCGCCAAGCTCGCTTTGAGCAGTGGCGGCTTAGTGGGAAGGCAGTCCGCGTAATCGGGACCATTGTTTACAACTATATTCGAGGGTAACCAGCCGCGACCTCAGATGCTCCCGCAAGAATGATACGACCTTTCTGTCACATCTCCGTGATATAATTGAGCCCATGGAAGTAACCGTTTCGATTCCAGATCGTTTCATCCCGCCGCATAGCAGTGACGACGATCTCGCCCGCGCGATGCTTGAGGCGTATGCTATCGAGAACTATCGACAGGAGAACATTAGTCTTGGGCGACTGGCGGAGATTCTCGACCTTTCGATCGATCAGGCTAATGCCTTCTTAAAGGAGCATAATGTGCCAAACCCGTACGATAAGGAAGATATGGAACGCGACCTTCGAACGATCGAACTGCTTCTCAACAAATGATCGTTGTTTCCGATACGACACCGATCCATTATCTGATTCTTATTGATAGAGAGTTTATTCTTCCCGCGTTATTCGGAGAGGTGCTGGTGCCCGAGGAAGTTCTTCGGGAGATGTGTCATCCGAATGCCCCACTTGTTGTTCGAGAATGGGCCGGATCAACACCGGATTGGGTTGTCACGAGATCTGCTAATGCTGACGATTTTATCGATGGGCTGGACGTTGGTGAAACGGCGGCGATAAACATTGCGCTCGAAGTAGATGCGGATGCCGTACTGATGGACGATCGACGGGGCATTCGAGAGGCCACCAAACGTGGACTGAGAATCCTAACGACTTTCGCTCTTCTGGAGCAGGCATCCAGGGCGGGTTTGATCGATTTTGCGGAGAGTATCGACGCTCTTGCAACCACGACGTTCCGGATGCCGTCGGAGTCGATCATCGCAGAATTTCTGGCGCGAAATCCTTCCCAATGATCATTTAAGAGACTTCCGCAGAAAACTCACGATCTTCCAGCCGTCGTACCAGACCCATGGTTTTTCGCCGAGAGTGTAGTGGCCGCAGGGGATGCGGACCTCGCTGTGGTTGATGTTGTGGCGGCGGAGTTCGCGCATGATGTCGCGTGACAAGTTGACGGGAAAGCTGAGGTCGTAGAGGCCGTAGATGTAACGCTGCGGGCGGGGCGGCTGTGCGGCGAGCTTTTCGATATAGCTCATCGGCGAGATAGGCAGCCAATATTCGCGAAGCTCATCGAGCGTGAGGTTGCCCTCGAGGCCTTCCTTTACGTGATACGTCGTGATGCCGTGCCAGACCACGTCGGCGGGATAGCCCGACACGTGATTGAAAACGCCTGCGTCTATCCGCATATCGTGGACGAACGCAAAAAAGCCCACGCACGAACCGATGCTTGTGCCGAGGACGCCGATCTTTTCGTAGCCTTGGCCTTTTAGCCAGGTCACGGCGGCCCGAGCATCGACGACGGCCTGCCTGAGCGATTGCAGCGTGCGGCCGACGTTCGGAGCGACGAGGTAATCCGAGCGTTCGCATTCGGGCGGATTGCGTTCCTCGTGATACGGCATCGTCATCCTCAGAGCCGAGATGCCGACGCGGTTAAAGATTCGAGCGAGTTCAAAATACGTGCCCGCCTTTGCGTTCCAGTGCGGCAGGATCAGGATGGCGGCCTTGTTGCCTTTTGGGTTTGGAAAATAGTTGGCGTAGACGGTATTGTTCTCCGGTGAGGGCGTTTCAATGCCACTGGTCCAGGTTATCTGCTGAACGCCCGGAAACTCTGCCGAATTACTAATTATTAATTCGCAATTATTAATTAAAGGGCAGAAGAAGAACTCGTCGCTGTTCTCGACCGATGCTCGTGAATATTCGGCAAATACGCTCTTTGGGTCGCCGCCATTCGCGTGCTCGCCAATAAATTCCGTGCCCCAACCAAACGGGTGCACAACGCGATTGTCATCACGCATCGCGTGCTTGCGTTCGAGGTTGTGCATGTAGCGTTTGAGCATAAGAAGAGAACAACAACGGATTTACACGGATGACACAGATTCAGCCCTTTTCTAATCGGTGTCTATCGGTGTAAATCCGTTGTTTCATGCCGCTGCCGTTTTGGCTTTGTTGACGATCTTTTCGTAGTAGGCGATGTATTGCGGGATGATCTTCGACGTCGAGTATCTCTGGACGGCGAGGTCGCGGCCGTGCGCGCCGAAGCCACGGCGCAATTCTTCATCGCCGAGCAGTCGGAGCGTATCGGCGGACATTTTTTCGACATCGCCGACGTTGCTCAGATAGCCGCTTTCGCCGTCGGTTACTACCTCGGGAATACCGCCTATGCGTGTCGCCACGACCGGCGCTTCGCAGGCCTGGGCCTCGAGGGCGGCAAGGCCGAAGGATTCGAGCTCGGACGGCAGCAGGAATACGTCGGCGATGCCCATGTAATCTGCGATGTTCGCCTGTTTGCCGACGTAAACGATGTTGCCGTTCATCGCGAGCTGCTCGCCGCGATATCGGACGGCCGAGAGTTCAGGCCCGTCGCCGACCATAATGAGGCGGGCTTTGACGCCATTCTCACGCACCTTTGCGAGGATCTCGACACAATCGACGGGGCGTTTGACCGAGCGAAAGTTCGACACATGCACGAGGAGGCGTTCGCCGTCTGGTGCAAGTTCTTTCTTAAGCGGTGAATCGTCTAGGCGTTTGTAATAGTTCTGGCAGATGAAGTTCGGTATCACCTCGATATCGTCAAAATCGAACGTCTCGATCGTCGCCTGCTTGAGAAACTTTGAAACCGCCGTCACGCCGTCCGATTGCTGGAGGCCGTAGCGCGTGATCGGCAGGTAGCTGCGGTCGGCGCCGACCAGCGTGATGTCAGTGCCGTGCAGCGTCGTTATCACAGGCACGTAGCGTTTTTCCTTGATCGATTCGCGTGCGAGGATGGCCGAGATCGAATGTGGGATCGCGTAGTGAACGTGCAGCAGGTCGAGCTTCTCGGCACGGGCGACGGTCGCCATTTTGGTCGCGAGTGCGAGGTCATACGGCTGATGCTCAAACAGCGGGTACGACATCATCTCGACCTCGTGAAAGTGAATTCGCTCATGCGGTTCGCTGAGCCGCATTGGCATAACGGACGAGATAAAATGCACGTTATGCCCGCGATCGGCCAAGTCGCGCCCCAACTCGGAGCCCACAATCCCGCTCCCGCCGTACGTCGGATAGACCGTGATGCCGATATTCATAGGCAAATCGTAACAGAAATAGTTACAGAGTAAAACTGTTACGACATCATCCGAAGGAATGTTGCGCCAAACAGCAGGATGATTGAAAGGCATGCCTTTGGAGAAGTGGATTCGGTGTTCGCGGCGGCTGGTGCTTCGGCGATAGGTTCCGATTTGTTTTCGCCGATCTGCGTCATTGTTCCGTGTCGCCGGACAAGATAAACGACCCCCGAAAAGTCGTCGGTGAGCAGGAACGAATTTGCGTCGAGCCGCAGCACGTCACAAGGCCGTCCGACGACGGAGCCACGCTGCAGAAAGCCCGTGATCAGATCCTGCAGTTTCTCGCCCTTTCGCATTATTACGACGTTATAGCCGTGGCCGATCCTTTTGTTGGTCGAGCCATGGAGTGCGACGAGAAAGGCATCCTTGATCGCGTCGGGCGTTTCGGCGTCATCGAAATAGTCAAAGCCGAGCGCCGATGACCGAGCGGGAAAATATGCGTACGGTGCCGGTACGTTCTTGCACTGCCCGGGCCGTTTGAACTTTGGGTCGGCGAATATCTTGCCGCTGGACGAGTGGCAGTACGGCCAGCCGTAATCGGTCCCGTCCTTGATCGCGTAGAAGGTCTCGTCCGGCTTTTGCAGGCCGAGATGGTCCGAGCCCTGATTGGTCGCAAAGACGTAATTGCCGATCGCGCGTAGCCCGACGGCATTGCGCAGGCCGCGGGCGAGTTCACGCTGGTTAGATCCGTCGGGGTTCATCTCGACGATGCTTGCGCGGACCTTCTCCTTTTCTACACAGGCGTTGCACGACGAGCCGACCGAGACATAGAGCTTGCCGCCGGGAGAGAATGAGATCGTGCGCGTCAGGTGCCAGCCGCCGTATTTGTAGCTCAGGCCGTAATCGGGAAAGGTCGCAAGAACCTGAGGCTGGTTATCTGTCGGCTTGGTCTCGCCGCGTGTGAACTTACGCCGCGTCAACTGATGCGTCTCAGCGAGATAGAACCACTCCTGGCCGTTCGCGTCACGGTAAAACTGGCAGCTATTCGGATTACGCAAATTGGTCATGTAAGGGATCGCCCGTTCAAACTTGCCCTTTGCACCGTCCCAGCCGTCGAGGATATAGACCGTGCCGCGCTTGTTATCGGTCAGGTTGAACATGTCCGTGACAAAAATGCGGCCGTCGGGCGCCTTTGCAAAGAACCGGACCCGCTTCAGCCCTTCCAACGCCGGGATGATCTCAAAGCCCTCGGCAACGTTGAGGTTGAACGTCTTGCCGTTCCTCAGAATGATCTTGTTTGGCACGAGCCGTGGCTGGGCAGAGACGCTAACCACCGTTGCGAGTATCAGCAGAAGAAAGAGCTTTTTCATGTTATTACCCTCGGAATAAGGTATAAGTGATAGGTGAAAAGTCAGAACTTATCACTTCGAACTTTTCACATACTACTTACTTGCGAAAATTTTCTTATGAATACCGACAGATTTCTCGTGGCCGAAGGTACGACGTTACAACTCTCAGATCATCCGACCGATTTCACCGGCGATTATACAGACAAAGATGCGGCGGTGAAAGACCTTGCGAAGAACGTCAAGCGGCTTCGCGAGCTGCAGGACGTGCTTTACGCGCAGGATGTGTATTCGCTGCTGATCGTCTTTCAGGCGATGGACGCGGCGGGCAAGGATGGGGCGATCGAGCACGTCATGTCTGGCGTCAATCCGCAGGGCTGCCATGTGGTCTCATTCAAACAGCCATCGGCCGAGGAACTGGATCACGATTTTCTCTGGCGTTGTCAGAAGGCCCTGCCCGGCAAGGGAATGATCGGCATCTTTAATCGGTCGCATTACGAAGAGGTGCTAGTTGTCCGCGTGCATCCCGAATACCTGGGTGCACAGCGCTTGCCGCCGGAGGTGCAGGATGCGCCCGACTTCTGGACCAGGCGGTTCGACCATATTCGTGACTGGGAACAACATCTCGCCGAGAACGGCGTTCACATCCTGAAGTTCTTTCTGAATGTTTCAAGATCAGAACAGAGGCAGCGTTTTCTCGACCGAATTGCCGAGCCGGACAAGAACTGGAAGTTCTCAATGGGCGACGTCAAGGAGCGTGCTCACTGGGAGGCTTATATGAATGCCTACACCGATGCCATCCAGGCAACATCGACCGATCACGCGCCGTGGCATATTATACCGGCCGATAAGAAGTGGTTTACCCGTCTCGCCGTTTCCGAGGTGATCGTCCAAAAGCTCGAATCGCTCAATTTGCACTATCCTGTCGTCTCCGACAGTCATAAAGTCGAGCTTGCCGAGGCAAAGGTGTTGTTAGAGGCCGAGTAGTGGGAACCTCGGCCTTAAAACCGCGTATTGTCTAACAGCTATGTTCTGTCCCGGTTGTGGCACTGAAGACCTTTCGGCAAACCAGTTTTGCCGCTCGTGCGGAGCCGATCTGCGCAGTGTGCGAGGGCCGGCCGGCGCTACCGACACCATTACGGTATCGGCGGCGACGGCCCGCAATGAGATCGGGGCTGCTGTCGCTGCTCGCATCAGAGAGATCCGTTCGGCTTCCGAATTGTCGACCGTTACCGAAGAGGTCTTGCCCCAGATCGAGAAATTCCTCGAATCTCCCGCCGAAAGGCGTCTCAGACGAATGCGTGTCGGCACGATCCTGGCGTCGATCGGCCTCGGCGCCGCGATCGCGATGTCTGTGGTTAGTGTGGCGAAGGGCGAGGAGGACCTGCTCTTTCTTGCGGGGCTAGGTCTCGTTGCGTTCTTTATCGGCCTTGGGTTCATCCTGAACGGAGTATTTCTGACCGTTCCGCGAGAGAGTGCCGGCGATAGATCGACCGAGACTGATACGTTCAATGGCCTTGATGGCGACGGAAACGACCTGCAATTACCAGCCCCGCCGGCCCGCGACCTATTCTCGTCCGTGACCGAACACACGACCAAGCACCTGAAAGAAAAAGATAAGACCTAATCCTTCGGTGGCTTTGGCTCGGGGATCAATCGCATGATGCGGTCGTCGTCCTTGGCGGCGGTTCCGCGACCGTCCCGATTGGATGTAGAAAAGTAGATATAGCCGTCGGGCCCCTCGCCGATCTCGCGAATGCGGCCGAGGGATCCCGCGAGTATATCTTCCTGACGCACGACCTTGCGGCCATCGAGGATCACGCGGATGATTCGCGTCCCACGGAGACAGCCCAGGAAGAAATTGCCCTTGAATATCGGGAACTGCATCCCGTTATAAAACATTCCGCTTGCCGGTGCACAGGCCGGTGAATATTCCAGTAGCGGCGAGACCATGCCGTCGCGTTTTTCGGTGTGATGGATCTCGGGCCAGCCCAGATTCGCCCCGCGTTCGACGATGTTTACCTCGTCACCTCCTGAGCCTTTGCCTTCAAATGTGCTCGGCCCGTGCTCTGTCTGGAACATCAAGCCGCTACCCGGCTGCCACGCCAGGCCCTGAGCATTTCGATGGCCGTAGCTCCATATCTCGGGGCGTGCACCGTCACGCTTTACAAAAGGGTTGTCCTGCGGGACGGTGCCGTCATCGTTGATCCTGAGCGTCTTGCCCGCAAGCGTATCCAGCTTTTGCGCAGCGTTCCAATCGGTCGCATCACCGGTCGTGACATACAGCTTACTGTCCGGCCCGAAACGAGCACGCATGCCTGCGTGGTTCGGAGCTCCGGGAATGTCCTCAATGATCACTTTCGGCTCGCTGAATTTGCCTCCGCTGTACTTGTAACGCATCACTTTGACGCGTTTGCCATCCTTGTTGTACGAGTAGGCTAGATACACGAAGGCGTTACGTGCAAAGTCCGGATGCAGCGAAATATCCATAAGCCCGCTCTCGCTCGACGGCTCGACGTCCGGGACAACATAAACAGGTTCGGCCCGCAATTTTCCCTTTTCCACGATCCGGACGCGTCCCGGCCGTTCGGTAACGAGCATGTCGCCCGTTGGCAGCCAGGCAAAGCCCCACGGTACTTCAAGGCCGCCCACGACGGTCTCGACGCGAAACTGGACGCCGTCGACCGTCGTGATGAGCTTGTTTTCCGCCACGCCGTCGGGTGAACACGCCGCACAACAAACTGTCAGTAGCAGAAATAGAAAGTCCATGCCCTTTCGCTCCATCTCAGATTCTTATACCACAGTTACAAGATGCAGCCCGTCGACGATTCTTTGCAGTCGATTAGGGCTCAGCGTAATATCAGAGGTGCAAATAGGAGTTTTCAGGGGAGCCTGTAATAGCTGAGAGTTGCTCCGTGCGCGGGGCATTACCCTAGAAACCTGATGCGGATAATACCGACGAAGGGAGAAAAACGATGAGTCAGCAGTCAGCGGTCAGCAGTCAGCAAGCAGCAGAAAGGAAGAGCGATGAGGTGAGATTGCCTGCGTCGCAAAAGGTGTATATCGAGGTTACCGGCTCGCGCGAAATGCGCGTGCCGTTTCGGGAGATCGCCCTTACGCCGTCGAAGGCAATGGACGGCAGCGTCGAGGAAAACGCTCCCGTTAGGGTTTACGACACGAGCGGGCCGTGGACGGATCCGGCCGAGAAGCACGATGTTCGCGAAGGGCTTCCGGCATTGCGACGCGATTGGATCGTCGGACGCGACGATGTGGAGGAGTATGAGGGCCGCGAGGTTTTGCCCCGTGACAACGGATATCTGACCAAAGGGGCTGAAGAGATCGCTCGCGTCAGCAGCCCTTCGTCGGGTAAGGGCTCGGCATCACACAACGGCGAGTTGGAGGAATTTCCGGGCCTAAAACGGGCAACGCTAAGAGCACGCCCGGGCCAGTGTGTCACACAGATACACTACGCGCGACAGGGCATTGTGACACCCGAGATGGAATTTGTTGCGAGCCGCGAGAACCTCGGCCGCAAGATCGCGTTCGAGACGCTGCAGAACGGTGATGGTGACGACCGTTCTTCGCTGATGCATCAGCACAAGGGCGAGTCGTTTGGAGCGGCGATACCTGAATTCGTTACGCCCGAATTTGTCCGCGATGAGGTCGCTCGCGGTCGCGCGATAATTCCCGCGAATATCAATCATCCCGAAAGCGAGCCGATGATCATCGGCCGCAATTTCCTTGTAAAGATCAACGCCAACATCGGAAATTCGGCGATCGCGTCTTCGATCGAGGAAGAAGTCGAAAAGATGCGTTGGGCGACGCTGTGGGGAGCGGATACGGTGATGGATTTGTCAACGGGCAAAAATATCCACGCCACGCGGGAATGGATTTTGCGGAATTCGCCCGTGCCGATTGGGACTGTGCCGATTTATCAGGCTCTCGAAAAAGTCAACGGAAAAGCCGAAGATTTGACTTGGGAAATTTACCG
>CAZMQR010000005.1:0-3441 GCA_964568325.1 uncultured Chloracidobacterium sp.
TTCGAAACATGATCGTCGGCACGACCGCGTCGAGTTTCAACGGGCCGGCTTATATCGATCCCTTAGGTGATGGCAAGTATTTCGTCGGCGGCTCGTTTGTATCAGTTGATGGCCAAACGCGGAATCGCATTGCTCGCATTACGATGGCGGATGAAGTAGCCGTCGGGCCGACCGACCTTGACTTTGACGGCGACGGCAAGGCGGACCTCGGCGTATTCCGTTCGGGCGACCGCAACTGGTACATTCGCCGCAGCTCGAATGGCTCGGTCGCAGTCCAGAACTGGGGCCTTACGACTGACGCGATCACTCCCGCGGATTACGACGGTGACGGCAAGACCGATATCGCCGTATGGCGTGACGAACCGAGCGACCCAAACAAGGCAAACTTCTACATACTCAAGAGTTCAGACGCCACGGTTAGCGTTCAGCAATTTGGCCGGACAGGTGATGATCCGAGCATTTCCGGAGACTTCAACGGAGACGGAAAGGCCGACCTGGCGGTGTTTCGGCCGGGCACGGGTGGCGGACAGAGCTACTTCTTCTATCGTTCCGTCGATTCGCCTGCAAACTCATGGATCATGACACCGTGGGGCGTGGATGGTGACATGCCGCTTGTCGGAGACTACGACGGCGACGGAAGGACCGATATCGCGGTATTCCGTCCCTCAAACGGCTTCTGGTACATCCTCGAAAGTGGTACGTCCAGCATTCGCTATGCCCAATGGGGACTCGCTACTGACTCATTTGTGCCGGCCGATTACGATGGCGACGGCAAGACGGATCTGGCGGTCTTTAGGAATGGCGTTTGGTACATTCTTAACTCCAACGGCGGCTCGGTCAGATACGGCTATCTCGGTACGGGTTCGGACATCCCTGTTCCGGCTGATTACGACGGCGACGGCAAGGCCGATCTCGGCGTTTATCGCGACGGGACATGGTGGCTCGATCAGAGCACGTCAGGACTGGCGGCGCAGCCGTTTGGCCTGCCGAGCGATCTGCCGCTGCCGACCGTCCGGACACATTAGAGGTTCGATCTCTCAGTAAAATGGCCGGGCATGCCTAGCGCAGCCCGGCCTTTTTTTCTGCGTTCACGCCTGATCAGGCAGCGGAGGCCATGTCGATGACGAACCGATAACGCACGTCGGCCTTTACCGTTCGGTCGTAAGCCTCTTCGATCTGCTCCGGGGTGATGATCTCAACGTCCGCTTTGACATTATGTTTGGCGCAAAAGTCGAGCATCTCCTGCGTCTCAGGAATACCGCCGATCAGGCTGCCGGCGATGGACTTATTGCCCATAATGACACCGGCGTGATGGACTACGGCCGGTGAATGCGGCAAACCGACAACGACGAGTACGCCGCCCATTCCGACCATCGTGAGATACGGATTGATATCGTGATCGGCTGAGACGGTATCGAGTATCAGGTTAAAGCTGTGTGCAAGCGGCTCAAGCGCCGCCGTATCGGAACTGACGATAAAATGGTCCGCACCCAGGGCTTTGGCGTCCGCCTCTTTGGACGGCGACGTGCTAAAGATCGTAACTTCAGCTCCCATTGCCTTTGCGAGCTTGACGGCCATGTGTCCAAGCCCACCGAGACCGACGACGCCGACCTTTTGTCCGGGGCCGACATTGAATCGATTGAGTGGCGAATAGGTCGTAATTCCGGCGCACAGCAACGGGGCCACACCCGCGAGGTCGCCGTCAAAACTGACCTTTAACGCATAATTCTCGTCAACAACGTAATGCTTGGAATAGCCGCCAAACGTGGGCGTGCTGCGGTCCATCTCGGTGCCGCCGTATGTGTAGGCCGCCCCTTTCAGGCAGTATTGTTCGACACCGGCCGTACACGGCGGGCATTCGCGACAGCTATCGACAAAGCACCCGATCCCGGCGACGTCGCCGACCTTGAATTTTGTTACCGCATCGCCCACCTGCGTTACGCGGCCTACGATCTCGTGTCCCGGCACCATCGGATACATCGCGGGGAAAAAACCGGCCCATTCGTCGCGGGCCAGATGAATGTCCGAGTGGCAAATACCGGCGTATTCGATGTCGATCAAAACGTCATTTGCGCCGACCGGACGGCGGTTAAATTCGAACGGCTCAAAGCCTGCTTCGGCACTGTGTGTAGCGTATCCGCGAGTCGCGATCGCCTTTGATTCTGCTGGTATCATTCATTCTCCTTCTCTTGTCGGAACGCAGGCAGCTTGCCTGCGTGTGTTGAATGCCGAATACACGCAGGCTGGCAGCCTGCGTGCCGACACTAATCTATTGTTGCAATTACCTTCAATTCGATAGCTATCGGCGTCGGCAGCGAGCCGACTTCGACGGTCGTCCGGCAAGGGCGATTGTCGGCGAAATACTCTGCATAAACGCGATTATACACCGCAAAATCGTCCCTCATGTTCGTCAGGAAGACGGTTACATCGACTATCTGCTCCCACGACGAACCCGCATCCTCGACGATGGCACGGACATTCTCAAAAACCGACCGGCACTGCAGTTCGATATCGTAAGCGACTATCTCGCCATCGTCGTTCAGTTCGACGCCGGGTATCTTCGTTGTCCCTCGTTCTCGCGGACCGACACCGGATAGAAACAGCAGATTGCCCACGCGTCGTGCGTGCGGATACAGCCCTACGGGCTCGGGTGCTCGAGTAGATTCGATAGCGCCGTCGTTCATCGTTCGATGGTGATATTCTACCAAAGAACCGGCACCGGCGTGCATCCGTTAGCATCGGGCCGGCGAATACTTCTTCGGATCATATGATTTGGTCATCTATTCTGGCTATGCAGGTACTTGTCGTTTCGCTCTTGTTGTCGTTGGTCTCGTGCGTCGTTCCGTCAAGTTCGGCGGACCGCGCGAATGCCGATGTCACCTCTCTTGCACCAACGCCTCCGACGAATAGTGCGCAGGACAAGACGCTGCAGACAGCGGTCTTCGCGGGCGGATGTTTTTGGGGTATCGAGGCCGTCTTTGAGCATGTAAAGGGTGTGACGGATGCGAGTTCAGGTTATGCCGGCGGAACAAAGGAGACCGCTGAATACGATAAGGTCAGCGAGGGCAGCACCGGTCACGCAGAGGCTGTAAAGGTAATATTCGATGGGTCAAAGGTCACTTACGCTCAGCTCTTGACGGTCTTCTTCTCGGTTGCTCACGATCCGACCGAGGTAGATCGCCAAGGCCCTGACGTCGGGGCTCAGTATCGATCGGAGATCTTTTATGTTAACGACGAGCAGAAGAAACTCGCGACGGATTACATAGCGGCGATAGACAAATCAAAGGCGCTTAGGGAACCGGTTGCGACGAAAGTCAGCGCACTCAAGCAGTTTTTCGAGGCGGAGCAGTATCATCAGGACTATCTCAGAAAGAACCCGACGCAGCCCTACATCGTCTATCACGACCTGCCAAAGTTAGAAGCCTTGAAAGCGAGATTTCC
>CAZMQR010000005.1:3541-21901 GCA_964568325.1 uncultured Chloracidobacterium sp.
TCCGCCCAGATCTGGACTAGATTGACCAGCGTTTCCGTGGATTTCTCAAGCCCCTTTCGCGAGTTAAATTCGAGTTTCCCATGAAAATTATGTCCGCCGGTAAACAGGTTCGGCGTCGGCAAACCCATCGCGGTAAGACGCGAGCCGTCTGTGCCGCCGCGGATCGGCCTTAGCTCCGCCGAAATGCCTGCCCGCTTGGCCGCCTCGATCGCATAGTCTGTCAACTGCGGATAGTCCTTCAGAACCTCCTTCATATTGAGGTATCCGAGCTCGGTCTTGAATTCGATCTTCACCTTCGGAAACTTCCGTTGCGTGTCGGCGACGAGTTTCTTTAACGTCTTCTCCTGCACGGCAAAACCGCTGATATCAAAATCGCGCATTAGGATCTTTACGACCGACGTTTCGATATCGAGCGTGCCGGCGTAGGGATGCAGATACGGCTCGCGGCCCGCGGTCGTCTCCGGCCGGTTCGGGACGGCCTTGTAAAACCGGGATAAAAAATCTCCCATTGCGTAAGCCGAGTTGATCATTATGCCCTTAGCGGTGCCCGGATGCGTCGAGAGCCCGCGAAAGGTCACGGTTGCCGTGCGTGCCGAGAATGTCTCATTCGAGATATCTCCGAGTTGTTCGCCGTCCACCGTGTAGGCATACTTTGCTCCCCATCCCTGAATGTCAAACTTATCGATCCCGCCGCCGACCTCTTCGTCTGGCGTAAAGGCGATCGCGATATTCCCGTGCTTGATCTGGGGATTTTGCTTCAAGATGTCGAGCATCGTCATGATCTCGGCGACACCCGATTTGTCGTCAGAACCAAGCAGCGTAGTCCCGTCGGCCGTGATAATGTCGTCGCCGATCATGTTCTTGAGATCAGGATTTTGGGCGACCGTGATGACCTGCGACTTGTCGTTTGGCAGAACAATATCCCCGCCCTGGTAATTCTTGTGAATGATCGGGTTGACGTTCGCACCCGAAACGGCCGGCGACGTGTCCATGTGCGCGATAAAGCCGATCGTCGGCACCTTCGAATTGTCAGACAAGTTTCCCGGCAGAAATGCGTAAACGATGCCCCACTCGCTGATCCGAACATCGAGCAGTAGCATGTCGTCCAGCTCGTCCTTTAACAGACGGGCCAGATTGAGCTGTTTCTTAGTGCTCGGCGGAGCAGGCTGGTCTTCAGCCGACTGCGTGTCGACCTTTACGTAACGCAGGAAGCGAGACATCGCGGATTCCGTGGGTGGATTTGTTTGGCCGACGGTAATCCCCGTTGCGATCGTTGCGACTAATACGATATTCAAAATTTTACGCATACATTCTTCTCTTCCGTAAAAAACTTCAACGTCTCAAAACCGCCTTCGCGCCCCATGCCGCTGTCTTTGTAGCCGCCGAAGAGGGTGCGGAGGTCGCGGAGCATCCAGCTGTTTATCCAGACAAAGCCGGCCTCGATCTGTGATGCTACGCGGTGGGCACGAGAAAGGTTCTCGGTCCAGACGGACGACGACAGGCCGTAGCGGACGCTGTTGGCGTAGCCGAGGACCTCTTCCTCCGTGTCGAACGGCATGATCGTGACGAACGGGCCAAAGACCTCTTCCTGATTCGTCCGGCAATCAAACGGCAGGCCCTCGATCACGGTCGGTTGGATAAACCAACCGTCCGCGCATCGTCCATCTAGATGAGCCTGTTCGCCGCCTGCGAGCACCGTCCCGCCCTCGGTCTTTGCGAGGTCGATATAGGACATTATCTTGTCAAAATGCGGCTTCGAGACGATCGCACCGACATCTGTGTCAGCGTCGAGCGGGTCGCCGACCTTGAGTGCGGCCGCGCGCGAAATAAAATCACCCTTGAACTGCTCATACATCGGCCGCTCGACAAATATTCGCGAGCCGCACAGGCAGATCTCGCCTTGATTTGAGAACGACGAGCGTATGGTGGTTGCCAGCATTTGCTCGTAGTTGCAGTCGGCAAAGATAATGTTTGGATTCTTGCCGCCGAGCTCAAGCGACAGTTTTTTGAACATCGGCGCGGCCGTGCGGGCGATCTCCTCGCCCGTTTTGGTGCCGCCGGTGAATGAGATGGCTTTTACGTCTTTGTGGGCCGTTATCGCCGAGCCGACCTTTGGGCCGGTGCCGTGGACGATGTTCAGGACGCCGGGCGGTAGGCCCGCTTCGATACAGAGCTTTGACAGCAGGAACGCCGTCATCGGCGTGACTTCGCTGGGTTTTGCCACGACCGTGCAGCCCGCGGCTATCGCGGGTGCGACCTTCCACGTAAAGAGATACAACGGCAGATTCCAGGGCGAGATGCAGCCGACGACACCAAGCGGCTGACGCAGCGTGTAATTGATCGCGCCTAAGCCCACCGAGTCGTGCGACTCGTTCTCGGTATGCATCGCGGCCGTTGCGTAGAACTTGAAATTAGATACAGCACGCGGAATATCCACGCTTCTCGCCAATGTCAACGGCTTGCCCTGGTCGGTACTTTCGGCCAGAGCGAGCGATTCCATATCGCGTTCGATCAGGGCGACGAGCCGCATCAGGATGTCGTGCCGACCTTCGGCGGACGTTCGCGACCACTCAGGAAAAGCCGCTCCCGCAGCCTCAACCGCCAGAAGAACGTCACGGTCGTCCGAATCGGCGATCTGCGAATAAACCTGGCCCGTTGACGGGTCGAAATTATCGAAATACTCGCCCGATGCCGGCGTTACGATCTCGCCATCGATGTAGTTGTCGATATTCATGTCAGAACCACCTGCGGTAGCGGGTGGTTAAAGCTAACTTGTCTTCAACCTACGGTGAACCACCCGCTACCGCAGGTGGTTCTGACTAGACCTTCGCAAAGGTCAATCCTGTCTGCCCTTGATACTTGCCGCCGCGGTCATCGTAAGAGACGGCACAGTCCTGATCTGATTCGAAAAACAGTATCTGGCCGATACCTTCATTGACATAGACGCGAAGCGGCAGGTTGGCGAGATTTGCGATCTCGACGACAAGGCGGCCCGTCCAGCCGGCCTCGAGCGGCGTTGTGTTCACAAGGAGCCCGGCCCGCGCGTATGTTGATTTGCCGAGTGCGACGCCGGTTACGTTTCGCGGCATCTTAAATGTCTCGACGGTCACGCCGAGGCCATAATGGTGCGGCGGCAGCAGATAGTATTGCGAACCGTCGTCGGCCGTTTGCATGACGGGTTCGATCAGCGAGAACTGCTCATCGAATCGTTTTGGGTCGATCTCTTTTGCATGGACCGACGAGAAGATGCGAAATCCGTCGTCCGCCAGCCGCATATCATAACCATAGCTCGAGCACCCGGCAGAGATGATCCTGTGCCCGTCAACCTCGCGGACAAGCTCGGGCAGGAACGGCGATATCATGCCATTTGTCTCGGCCATCTGCCTGAGCCAAATATCGGATCTGATAGTCATAAGCGTCAGATGATGTGAACTAAGTCTATCACCTGACGCCGCGAGGTCAGAATGGAAGAGTTAGCGGCTTGATGGTCAGTGTGCCGTCGCCTACAGAGAACTTCATCGGGGCCCCGCCAACGCCCGCCTTTGCCAACATTGCGTGGTCGGTGAAAGGCGTCTTGCGCTCGCGCGGCTTGAGGTCGGGGAATGTGTTTTCTATCTTTCCGGTCCGCAGAATGAGGGCGTCTATCTGCGCACTCGCCGTAGATGCAAGATGAATGGTTAGGTCGCCCGTCGCCATTTGGACGGTTGCCGTCCGGTTTCGCCAGCCGCGCGATCCATACGATACGTCGGCCTTGCCGCTGCCAAAGGTCAGCGATGATGAGCCGCCGATGACCTCGACCTTGGCATTCGCTTCTATAAAGTTGACGCGGATCGAGCCCTCGACGCCGCTGATAGCCAGATCGCCCTTGCCGCCGTCGATCTCGACGTCGGAATAGCGCGGGACCGTGACCGTGTAGTCGATGCGGAAAGGAAGCCCTAACAGCGTTTTAGGAAATTTTTTCCAGAGCTTCTTATCACCAAGCTTATTGTGTGTGCCGAAGCTCACGATGCCGGCCCGGGCGATGGTCTCGTCCGTAATAAAGCCTGTTACATTGCCGAGACGGTCAAGGTCAGCCTCGGAGCGCGCTCTGATCTCGATCTCCGCGGTGATCACGACCTCGTTCGAGGCTGAGGGTGATACGCGGATCGAGCCGTTTGGTGTGCCTGCGATGGCAACGGTGCCGCCGGCCCCGAAGTCAAAACGATCGGTCTTTGTGATCCGACGCGTAAGCAGTTCCTGGGCCGAAAGGGTTGAGCAGAGAACGGCAGCGAAGCCAAGAGCGAGGATGAGTTTTCGGTTCATTGTATGAGATTGAGATGGCCGGCGCCGGGCGTTGTTTCAGCGTCTAAGAAATCCGATCGCGCCGCGCTGATTTGTGACCGAGAGCGTCGCGCTTCCGTCGCCAAATCGGCCGACCACGCGACGACCGTCACCCAGATAGTTTAAGTTCCCGCTGCCAAATACGCCAAGAGAGATATTTCGCGTCGATGGTGCCGTCGCGACGAGCCGAAAGGAGGATTCAAGCGGAATACGCAGATTGATGTTACCTCGCATCGATGCGAATCGGTAGTTGCCGCCGGGTTGGAGTTCGCCATCGTAAAAAATGTCTCCGATGACATTCTCGGCTGATACCGCGCTGGCTCCTATGTTGGTCAGCGTGATGTCGCCCTCGCTCGATATGTGAGCGCGAACCAGCCCGCTGCGGACGTTACTCACGTTGAGATTGCCGATCTTCGTTTCGATATCGACGACGGTCGTATATGGAACGCGGATTCGAAAATTGACGTTACCGACCTCATTTCGGCCCTGGTTATCACGAACTAAATTGATCACGATCGTGCCGCTAAGCGTCTGGGGCGAGATATTTGCCGCCGGTGCCTCGAGCGTTGCCGTGAGGCTGATCTCAGCACGGTTCCAGCCTTCGACCGTAACGGTGCCGGTCCTGTTCAGCAACTGCAGACGAACATTTTGGCCCGCGGTATAGGTGCGTGAGAATTTCTTTTGCGCGAATACCTCAGTGGTCGAGAGCGCAAAGAAAAAAACTACGCTCAATAGGACCGTAGTTTTTGCAACGCCGTCGATCCGGCCGAGATCTGATCTCCACATCATTCAGAGGCCTAGAGGTCGGAGAAGTCACGCAGAAGGTCCATTTTCTCATGCAGGACCGAATCGAACATCTCGCCGGAGAGCTCATCTTCGGGGTCGCGGGCAAGGATCGTAGAATATTCCGCAAGAGACTCGTCAATGACCCGCAAATTACGATCAAATGCTTCACGGGTTCTCGCATCCCACTGTTGACGACGGACCTGCACACGCGTGTTCCAGTATTCTATCGCCGCTTGCTGCTCGCGGATCCGCTGTTCACGATCCTGCTGAGGTGTCTTGATCAGCCCGACCGTACTGAGCAGTTTCTCAAATGTCGAAGGCTTTGTCGCGGTGCGAGCCGACATCTCATCGGCCGAAAGTGGGGCATCGTAACGGCGCAAGACTACGACTGTAAGCAGGGAACTCACGAGAGCGATGAAAACCATCGCCGCGCTTAGTCGCAGCCACGAGAATCGCCAGCGGCCGTGCCGCTCAGGCTCGGACGGGGCGCTCGCCCTCGTCTCGGCCTCGATCACATTGTGGATCCGCAGCCACATGTGCTTGGATTCGTTTGGGGGCAGATCGTCGATGGCACAGTCGGCAGATGCCTGCAGCATGGCCGCCTGATCGGTACAATGCCGGCCACATTCTTCACACAGGGCCAGGTGGCCACGAACGCTTGACGAGGTCGCTCCGTCAAGCTCGTTGTCCATAAATCTGCTCAGCAGAAGTTTGCACTCTTCACAGTTCATCTAACCCAAACGCCGCTATCGGCTGCATACTGATAGATTAGCCGAGCCTGATATACGTTGCCTTGCTGTCGCCGCGCCGCCATCTTCCTCCAACAAAAAACACGAACACGCCGCGGGCTCATGCTCGTGTTCACAATCCGTGGCCCGCTGCTTACATCTGCTCCTTAAACAGCAGCCCGCGCAGCTTCAACCTTGCCTTATGAAGCTGCGATTTTGAGGTCCCGACCGAGATCCCTAATGCGCGGGCCACCTCCTCGTGTTCCAGGCCTTCAACGTCGTGCAGCAGAAAGACCTTTCGATAGCCGTTCGGCAGTTCCGCGATCGCATTCTTGAGGGCGATGCGGTCGACGACCTGCATTCTGTTAGGATTCGCGCTGCCGGTCACGGTCTGTTCGGGCATATCGCCCGTTTCCGATGTTTTCTCGTTCTTTGTGCTGCGTCGGCGAAAGTGCATCAGCACCTGATTGACCGTCATCCGATGCAGCCAGGTCGAGAATGCAGAATCACCGCGAAAGCTGCCGACCTTGCGGAATAACTGGATAAAGACCTCTTGCGTTAGGTCTTCAGCCTCGGTCTGGCTGTTCGTCATTCGGAAACAGAGGCTGTATGTCCTGCGATGATAGCGCTGGTATAGGATCTCAAATGCCGCCAGGTCGCCGCTTGAGGCGAGCCGGCACAGATCGATGTCCGGTGTCGCCTCATCAAAATGGGACGCGGCCGCAACGCTGGGGGCGTCTGCAACACCGATACCGAGGTCTTGTTCTATTACCGCAGAGTGTGGCTCCATGGTCGCCTCTAATGCACTATTTCCGGATCGTGTAAGCCTAGCTTGTCCTTTGATGAGCGGTTGCCACCGAACCGTTGCACTATTTACTGAGATTCTAGTTCGAAATCCGACAAAGGTAAAGAGAAAAGTACCTCGGTTCAGAAGTTCTGGCTCGGCTCAAAACTGTAAAGGACCGATGCGAGTTCGCCGCGAACGCCTACGTCGTCAACTCCTTGGATGCCGTCAGCCAGAGACGTCGCCAGCATCGTGATCTCAAAGCCACTTTTTACGCCGGGCCGAGCGGCCGGGATGAACAAGCGCCGTCCCCAGACGGTCAGGGCCTCGCCCGCCGGTGACCGGCCGCCGGCCTGAAACTTGACCTCGTAGGCTCGCCAACCGCCATTTACAGTTATCTCGCCCTCAGAGATCTCCATATATCCTGGCAGTATCTTCTTAAGGGTTTCGTTCGTCTCCTTGACCATCAGCGGAAATTTTTCCGCGTCCTCCGTAAAGGTTCCCTTGCTCGGATAGAAGCTGATCAGTATCTGCTCCTGCATGCGGTCGTCCGGTGTATTCCGAGAGATGTCAAGAAATTTGCCGCGCGATTCGGCGCTTTCGCCCTGTTGCGGGCCGTTTACCTTCCATTCCTTTGGGTAATAGAGTGTGAAGCCGACGAAGTTCCTGAGCAGATCGCCTCTTAGATTCTGCTTGCTGTTCTGGTAGAAATTCGTATTCGGCGGCTGCGGGATCGTTCGCGCAAGCGGCGGCATCTCCGTGGTAGGTACGATCGTAGTATTCGATTGTGGGGCCCCGATCTGGGCATCGCCCGGCGTCTCCGTGACGGCCGCTTCGCGGACCCACAGGTACCATCCGAGAACGAGCAAGGCGACTATGCCGGCGAGTGCGATGCCGGCGAAGAGTTTGAATCGCGAAGTTTCCTCAGCCGGCGGCTCCGGCGAGCGGGCCTTCCAAGCGGGCTCGGCTGCGGGCGGCAGCTTCTCGGTGCGAACCACTTTTGGAGCAGCGACCGTCGGCAGGGAGGCGGCAGGCTTGATCGGATCCGTTGCGACCGGCGCGTCGGCGTCTGCCGACGACAGGGCACCGGCAAATGCGTCGCCAAAGTCGCGGGCTTTAGGGAACCGCTCGGACGAGTTGTAGGCCAGCGCGCGATCGAGGACGTCGGCGACAGCGCGGGGCAAATCGGCAGCGGTCGCAGGCCCACGGTCAGCAGAGCTCGTACTCTGGGCACGCAATACTTCTCTCACGCTGGCACCGTTGAAAGGCCGGCTTCCGGTCAGCATCTCAAACGCTACGGCGCCGAGCGCGTAGATGTCGCTTGATGCCGTGACGGCGCGCCCCTCAAGGACTTCAGGTGCCCTGTAAGCGAGGTTATGCGGCGAGGCACTTCCGTCAGAGGAGCCAAAGTTCACGACCGTAACATGCTCTGATTCGGCCGAGGATGCGTCGATGATAAGGTTCTCAGGCCGGACGTCACGGTGCAGGACGCCTTGCTGATGGGCCTCGTTGAGAGCGCTGGCCGCCTGGCGAATAACGCGTGCAGCTCGGTTTGGCTCAAAGCGTCCGTGAATCCCAAGAATGTCACTGACGGACAGTGCATCAACATACTCGCTGACCAAAAACGGTGTGCCGTCAAGAAACTGTCCTGAGTCAACAAGCCGAGCGACGTTCGGGTGCGTCAAGTGCGACAGTGACACGCGTTCCTCCGCCAACAGGCTTTCCGTGATCTCGTCATGGCCGTCGTTCGTGAGGATACGGACGAGCACCTTTTTGTACTCGACGAGCTTGTCGTCGGCAATATAGGCGAGACCGTTCTCATCGCCGCCCAACAGGTCGACGACCTTGTAGCGTCCCTTTACGATCCGGCCAATGAATTCATCCGGCCGGTTCTCGTCGAATTCCAGCGGCGGCAGCCGGTCGCTGTCGGCCAGGTCGATGTGTCCGGTGGGAATCTGATTCGGGTCTACCTTTCTGACGGACGGCGCGGCCGGTTCAGCATCGGGAGCGGTATCCGGTGCGAACGGATCAAGCGCGGGATCATCCAATTCAAAGAAAGCACCAGATACACTCTGAGGTGCACTTGGCGCCGGTGGAGCGGTATTTGGAAGCGTCTTTTCCAGGTCGCTGATGGCGTCGATCTGTGGTATCAGGTTGGCAAAAACGCCCCGGGACTGCCCCTCCGCGGCCAACTCCTCGGAGACAAGGCGCCGTCCATCCGTCGGGCAAAAACGGCGTGACCCTTTCTCGAAACTTTGGCCGCATTTTGGGCAGAACATGTCCATCAGAGATAGTTGACCTTCCTACGAATTAAAACTGCCTTGTTTTTGCCAGCTTGGCGGCGAGCCCCGCATTGTTCGGGTCGAGCGTTTGGGCCTGCTTGAAATTGCGTTCGGCAAACCGCGGATTTGACGACTTTAGGAAAGCATCACCAAGAGCTTCAAATTGCCGCCCCAATGTTCTCCGTTCAAAAGCCGGGACGAACCTTGCGGCTTGCAGAAGGGCGTTCTCAGTGAGTTCCAATTGGGCCCGGCGCAGATAGATAGTCGCAAGCATGCTGTTCGCGGCAAAGGCATTCGGGCTCACCCCGATACTTTGCTTGAGCACGCCTTCCGCCTGATCCAGATCGTTCAGGGCGATCAATGCCCGGCCAAGCAGCAAGAGCGCGGCTGTGTTGCGAGGGTCATTGGCGACGACCTTGGAGAGGAGCTTCTCGGATTCCGCAAACCGTTGCTCCGACTGCATCACATCAGCGACAAGGACCATTGTCGGCTCGTCAGCCGCGAGCCGCACCGCATCGGCGTATGCCGTGGACGATTCGGCTGTGCGGCCTTGCCGACGCAGCAGCCGGCCAAGATGTGCGTAGGCCGGAGCGAAGCTCGGATCGAGCTGGATGGCCCGCCGATATGCGTTCTCCGTCTCATCCGAGATCAACCCGCGAAGTTCCAGAGCCACGCCTAGCTGATCGTGAGCAAGCGCATTGGACGGTGCATACTGGATCGCCTTCCGAGCCAGATGTTCGGCCTCTTCGTAGCGTTCGCTTAGGTTTTCGACCGGAATGGGCTGCGTCAGGACGTAGCTGAGAGCAATGTGAGTAGTGGCGAATCCGGCTTCTATTTGCAGAGCTTCGCGATAGGCGGCCTCAGCCTCGGCCCAACGCTGCTGGTCACTAAATAGGTTGCCAAGGCCGTAGATCGCGCGAGAATCACGCGGCTTTAGCGGACGGGCCTTTCGATAGGCTGCCTCGGCGGCTTCATAATTTCGGGCGTCTCGATCGCGCTTGGCTTCATCGATCAGGTCCTCAAAGAGCTCATTTGCGGCATTCCCCGTTATCGTCGGTTGCGATGGCGTATCGACAGGGTTGATCTCATTCTGCCATTTCCAATTCTCATCCGGTATCGTTGCCCTGGCCGGGGCCGAAGCTCTCGTTGTCGGCTTTTGTGAGGTCTTTGGTGTCGGTTTTGCCGCTTTTGCGGCCGTCGTGGGCCGCTTGGTCGATGACTTCTTCTTCGAAGCTGCAGGCTTGGGTTTGGACGGCGATCTTCTGGTACTTTTTACAGGTGCTTTCTTTGCGCTGCCGCTGCCGAAGAGCTTATTGCTGCTCCCGAGGTCTTGCCCCTCAACAGCCGCGGCCGTTAGGGCAAGCATTCCCGTCAGGACGGAAAATCGGACTGCTTTGATGCCAAACATACTGCTCAGCCGGCTACTGCGTGACCAGCCTGAAACCCAACTCCTTGTCCCTGCGTGTGGCATCAACATCGGCTCTGAACGTAGCGGTTATGGCAAATTCGCCGGTGGATTTGTTGTATGCCGCTCCACCACGGATCATATTTCGCGGTTCTTTTGACTCACGCATCGAGCCTTTGCTGCCCGGATACAGGCTCGCCTTTGAACCGGTCCACTCATACACGTTGCCGATCAGGTCCATAACGCCCCAATCGTTCGGGCATGAGGCGGTGCCTACCGCGTCGGGTTCGGTGTTCTCCTTATCGGTAACGGCACATTTCGACTGAAACTCGTTGCCCCACGGATAAAGATCGTCCTTCGCTCCGTTGCGTGCCGCATATTCCCACTCGGCCTCGGTCGGCAGTCGATACGTCACACCGTCCCGCTTTGATCGCCAGCGTGCAAATGCATTGATGTCATCGACATTTACAAATCGCACCGGCATTTTTTCTGTGCCCGATACGGGCCTGTCATTCACCCAGTGTGCCGGCACCGGCCTATAGCCCGTTTCATTGACAAAGGCAAAGTACTCGCCGTTTGTAACCTCGGTCTTGTCCATACGAAACGCCTGGACATTCAGCGAGTGTGCCGGGCGTTCATTCTCGCGCCCATCGTCACGGCCGAGCTTGAACGTTCCACCGGGTATTGCCGCCAGGTCCGCCTTGAAAGCGGGGGTATCCGGCGGAGTCGTCCCGTTCACATTGCCGCCCGGTTTCGGGCCGCCTATCAGGCCGAGCATCCACGCCGAACCGAAGCCAACGATCCCGATCAGTAAGAGTCCCAATAAGCCGCCGATTCCCAAAAGCACGGGCGATGTGGAACGCTTCTTGTCGGCCTGCCCGTGGGCGTCGGCTCCGTAATGCCCGGTATTCCATTCTTGTTGGACGGTTTGGGCCATGGCATCGGCCGGGTTGATAAGCGTTTTGTCCGTTGGACGGCCTGTCGGCGGTATGGTTACCGCAACCTGCGGCTTAGGAATGGCCGTCTTCGAATCGAATGAACCTTCGCGAAGCTCGGCATACACCTCCTGCGGACGCCCGTCACATACGACATCGCCAAGCCAGTCATGAAAGCCCTCGTGGCTGACCCGCAGATGGTGGTTGCCGCTCTGGATGCCTTCAAGCAACAGGAGGCCGTTTGTTCGTGTCTCGCCGACCGAGACATTGTCAATAAACACGCGCGATTGCGCAGGTCTCGACTTTATCTTGAGTGTTGAGACGGGAAGCGACTGGCCCGACGTGGTGTGGATCCCAACGCCCGGATATATCGCAGCCCGCAGCTCACTGATGAACGCTTCGACTGATGGCGTCCGCTTTTCGGGGTTCTTTTCGAGCGTGTGTCTTACGGCCTGTTCGATCTCGGGCGAGACGCTGACGCCGGCATCGGCGAGCGTCGGCGGCGGGTCCGAGATGTGTTTTTTCATGATCGCCGGTATCGACGAGCCCTTGAATGGCACGTCACCCGCGAGCATCTGAAAGAACATCACACCCAGGCTGTAGATATCCGCCCGCGAATCCGGTTCCTCGTCGGCCCACTGCTCTGGCGCCATGTAATATGGCGAGCCCATCAGCCCTGTTGTCTGCGCCTGCACAAATGATCCGAGCAGCTCGCCGGATTTGATCTTTGCCAGGCCAAAATCGAGTATCTTGACCGCTTGCGACATATCGGGCTTATCGCTGCAGATCATGATGTTGAGCGGCTTGAGGTCACGGTGGACGATGCCCTGATGGTGTGCCGCTCCGACGCCTGCGCAAACGGCCGCCATCAGTTCGAAGGCCTGCTCGGGCGAGAGAGATTGTTCGCGTGCAAGCACATCATGGAGCGATTCGCCCTCGACATACTCCATAACAAGGAACGGCAGCGTTCCGTCGATCACACCGTAATCCGTAACGCTGACAACATTCTGATGGCGAATGGCGGCTGCCGCGAGAGCCTCTTGCCTAAACCGTGTAACAAGCTGTGGGTCATTGCCGACGAGGTCGGGAAGAATGACCTTGATCGCGAGCTGCGTCTTGAGATAGGCGTGGCGTGCTTTATAGACGATGCCCATGCCGCCCTGCCCCAAGCGGCATTCGAGATGGTATTTGCCCTCCAACACAGGTTCGCCCGAGATGGTGTGCGTAGTGGCCGCACCATCATTCGGGCATGTTTCCACGCTGTCGGGGAAACAGTTTCTACATTGCTGGCATTCCTTCATCTAGGGTCGACTGAACGGTCTGGTAAAGACACAAAACCTAGCGACGCCGCGATCCGTAATTTCACGGCGTTTGCGAGATAGAGATATCCCAGAAGATTCTAATTTGTTTGCTGATTTCAAGCAAGGAATTGCGATGCGGTCCTCTGGGCACGAGGGCTCTATTCAACCATCTCCGCGCGTCTGAAAACGTCAACGATCCGCGGCTCGGCCCATAGCGCGCCAAATTCCCGGCTTGTGCGCGCGATCACAAGGTCCGCAGCGTGTTCCCTAAATGCGCGTTCAACCCGGCCGATGGCCTTACTACGCTCTCCCAGAGCAAGATAGCGGGCGGCAATTTGGACCGAAGAAGCCTTCTCTCCGCGAGATTCGGCAGCAAGCATATCGTCGAGGTCGCGCCGGCGGATGGCCCGCAGTCCACCGCTCGCGAGATCGCGAAACCGCGAGATGTCTTCTTTTGTCGAACCGCGCAACTCCATCGCTCTCAGCATTTCGTCTATGGCGGCGGCCTCGTTACCGACAACGCCGTATGCCATGGCCAGATGTTCGTGCGCGAGCAAAAAGTTTGGGTCGAGGTCGATCGTAAATTGCCACTGACGGATCGCCTCTTCGTCGCGATGGGCCGCAAATAGGATCATTGCCTTATCGGTATTGATCACGAGATTAAGCGGATCGATGCTCCGCGCCATTTCGATCGAATCGATCGCCTCATCATTGCGCCCCAGGATCAACAGGACAAAAGCTCTCGTATGGTAAGCGCGGGCAAACCGCGGATCCAGCCGTATCGCGGTCTGCAGCTGTTGGTCGGCCTCGCGCCATTTCCACGCCAGCGCGGTAACATTGGCAAGCGCGACGTGGCCTTCCGGCAGAGAGGCATTGATCTCAACCGCACGTTCGGCGGCACGCTTTCCCCGAGCAAGAGCGTCGGCCGGATCAAAAGGGACATGCCAAATGCCCTGAACATAACTTTCGGCAAGCCCGGCATACGCGAGTGCAAATTCCGGATCCGAAGCGATGGCATGCTCATAGAACTCAATGCTCTTCTTGATCCCGTCGCCGGTTCGTTTGTTCCAGAAGAAGCGTCCCTTCAGGTAGGCCTCATACGCCTCGCCAACCTTCGTGCTCCTCTTCTCCAGACCACCATCTATTCGAGATTTCAACGCGATAGCTACGAAGCGAGCTATGATGCCTTGAAGATCTTGAGTCTTGCCCGTTGGACGCTGAATATCAGGGGCTGTCCACAACACGCTTCCATCCGCAGCACTTATCAGTCTGACGCTAAGGCCAAGAATGTCGCCGTGAGACTGAACACTGCCCTGCAAGAGAGCATCAACACCCAGCATACGTCCGATCTCACGCGGATCCTCATTGCGGTAGTTTAGTGTCGAGCCCGAACTGCCTCCGACCGTTCTGAGCCCGTCGATCCTCGAAAGATCGTCGAGGATGCTCTCGGTCAACCCCTCGCAGAGGTAGTCGTTTTCCGGGTTCGCCGTAAGGTTCTTTAACGGAAGAACTGCGATCGACCTTACGCCTGAAACCGTTTCCGGCGCGGGGCCGGTCACGAGGCCGACCGATACGGCAAGGTAAGGTCCCATGCCCAGGAATGCGGCTATGATGACCGCGAGCGAGACAAGGAATACTCGCCGATTTGCGATATCCGTCAGCAGGCCTTGATCGTGTCGTTCGCCGGATCGCGACGGGGTGTGTCCGTTCTCTAACGGTGCAATAAAGCGATAGCCGCTCCCGTAGCGCGTTTCGATAAAGCGAGGTGGACGCTTGGTGTCGCCGAGGGCCGTGCGAATGGAGCCCACACATTTGCGCAGGGCGTCGTCATATACGTCATGTCCGTCCCAAAATCGGTCGAGAAGCTCGCTCCGCTCCACAATGCGGTCACGATTCCGGATCAGGAAACTGAGTACCTGAAACGGCCGCTTTGCCAGATGCACCTCAGCCCCGTCCAGGCTCAACTCCTGCGTCTCGTGCCGCATCCGGAACCCTTGAAACTGGAAGTCTCCGTTCTCTCCCATATGGGAAAATTCACTAATTCTTCCGATTTTTGTCCTGTTTAGGAACCGCCATCGGAGTATGCTTTTGCAAAATGCCCTAGTTGTCGATGCTACTAATATAGACCCAAATGTCGGGTGCTTCAACCATTTTCTGAGGAGGAACGCATGTCGAAACGTCTCACCGTCATCATCGCAGCCGTCGTGGCTGCCGTAGGTTTCTTACATCTGAACGACGCTGGCTCGGTCCAGTTGCCCGCGACTGTCGCAACGGCATCCGCCGCTGACCGTTATGGAAGGATCCCCTTGCATTTTGAGGAGAATGTCGGCCAAAGTGATGCCGAGGCGCGCTACCTCGCACGCGGCCGTGGCTATTCGATGTTGCTGGCCCGGGAGCGTGCCCTTATCGGTCTTCAAAACAATGACAGGTCGGCCGTTCTTGAAATGTCGTTTGCCGGCGCCGAGGCACAGCCCGCGATCACGGCGGAGAATGAGCTTGAAGGCAAGGTCAATTACCTCACGGGCAGTGATCCGTCTCAATGGAAAACGGACATCGCGACCTTTGAGAAGGTCAGATATCGGCAGATCTATCGCGGGATAGACCTGGTTTTCTACGGCAACCAGGAGGAGCTTGAGTTCGACCTCGTAGTAAGCCCCGGAGCTTCGCCCGATACCGTCGCCCTTGAGTTCTCAGGTGCCGACAATATAGAGATGGCCGAGAATGGCGACCTCCTAATTTCTGTCGCGGGGATGAAGCTGATCCAGCACAAGCCCGTTGCATATCAGGAGTTAAATGGTGAAAGACTCGAGGTCGCCGCAAACTATTCGCTTAACGGAGACTCGGCCGAAAATCGGAAGATTGGTTTTGAGACCGGTGAATACGACCATTCACGGCCGCTGGTCATCGATCCCGTGTTGACGTATTCGACGTTCCTTGGCGGCACACCGGGAACCGGCGGCTTCAACATCGGCGACCGGGGAACCGGGATCGCCCTCGATCCGGGCGGCAACGCGTATGTGACCGGAACGACAACGTCGTCAACCTTCCCGACCGTCAATCCGTTTCAAACACAGATCACCGGAGGCTCATCCGCATTTGTTACCAAGATCAATGCCGCCGGCACAGGCTTCCTCTATTCGACATATCTTAACGGGACCGCCATTCCTCTGGGCGGGAATACGCTTGCGGCCGCGATCGCTGTCAACGCCGGCGGAAACGCATTCGTTACCGGTATCACACAGGCGTGTAATTTCCCGACGACTCCCGGCGTGTTCCTGCCGTCGACGGCTCCGGGCTGCGGCGGAAACTTCAAGGGATTTTTGACCAAACTCAATACAGCAGGCAACGGACTCGATTACAGCACATACATCGGCGATCCGGCATTTGGTTTTAATGGTGAAATGTTGGCCGTCGCCGTCGACGGATCGAATAGTGCTTATGTTGCGGGCTTCAATGCACTTTCGACGTTCCCAACGACGGCCGGGGCGTTCCGTCCGGCTCCCGCTCCCGGGTCGGGGGCTGATGGGTTTGTGATGAAATTCAACCCGGCGGGAACGGGCCTCGTTTACTCGACATTCCTCGGCGGCGGCAACCTGAATACGGCCGATGCATTTGGACTGCAAAGTTCGGTGGCGCAGTCAATCGCGCTTGATTCCTCAAACAATGCAGTGGTCACGGGGCACACTACAGCGACAAATTTTCCGGTCACGGCCGGAGCGGTTCAGTCGCAGTATTCAGGCTTTCGTGACGGTTTTGTGATGAAGCTCAACTCCACCGGCACGGGGGTGATCTTCTCGACGTATCTCGGGGGCTCAGGCCGCGATGCCGAGCCCGCGAACGTTGCCGTCGATGCGTCGAACAACATATATATCGCCACGAATACGCAATCAAACAATTTTCCAACGACGGCCACATCGTTTCTGCCATTTTCAACTGGCTTTGCCGTCTTAACGGCACTGACCAAGCTTAGCCCGACGGGATCGATGATCTACTCGACCTTTACGGGATTCAGTACAGCGACCGTT
This sequence comes from uncultured Chloracidobacterium sp., assembly GCA_964568325.1. Taxonomy (GTDB): domain Bacteria; phylum Acidobacteriota; class Blastocatellia; order Pyrinomonadales; family Pyrinomonadaceae; genus OLB17. The sequence goes on from CAZMQR010000005.1 coordinate 20,108, forward strand.
GCATATACCAGCAACATCGCCGTCGATGGCGGCGGCCGCGCCTATGTCGCGGGCAACGGCCCGACAGCGGTCTTCCCGGTCAACCAGATCGCACTGCCCGTCACTCCGTCGCAGGTCAATTTCATAGGAAGGTTCAATACCGCGGGAACGGGCATGTTCTTCGGCACGTATCTTAACGGGACGGCCGGCAACGGCACGGCGATCTACGATATAGCCGTTGATGCGAACGGCAGTTCATATCTGACAGGCGCGACAGTCGAGACGAACTTTCCCGTCACCGCCGGTGCCCCGCAGAGCGTAAATCAGAACACGGGACTCGGCAACGCGTTTATCTCGAAGGTCGGCCTCACGGGCGGCGACTGTCCAGCGATCACGATCGATCCGCAGCCGTCAAAAGCGATCGTCCGCAATCGTCCATATAGCCAGCAATTGGTGGCTTCCGGCGGCACTGGGCCGTACAGCTTTTCGGTATTCCCGGGATTTGCACCGAACCAACTGCCGTTAGGGATCACCGTCTCGTCGAGCGGCTTGCTGAGCGGCACATACACGGGCATCGCGGGGACCAATAGAGTGGCAATTCGAGCAACCGATGCGAATGGCTGTGTCGGCGTCCGGCCCTACCTCCAGAAGATCTTCTACGGCAACCGGCCGCTCGATTTTGACGGCGATCTGAAGGCCGATCTTGCGATCTTTCGCCCCTCGAATGGCACCTGGTATAGGTTTGACAGTTTTCGCAATATCAGCTTTCAACTCACCCAATTCGGAGCGAATGGGGACATTCCCGCGCCCGGCGACTTCGACGGTGACGGTGTGCTCGACCTGACTGTTTTTCGGCCGTCAAACGGCACATGGTTTAGGATGGAGAGCCTCACCGGCAATGTCTCGGGGTTCCAGTTTGGAGCAAATGGCGACATTCCCGTGGTTGGCGATTACGATGGCGACGGCATCAGCGACTACGCATTGTTCCGACCATCAAACGGCATCTGGTACATTCTCCAGAGCACGGGCGGCTTTACATACGTTCAGTTCGGCGCGGCCGGCGACCGTCCGGTCGTGGGCGATTACGACGGCGACGGGCGCAGCGATGTATGCGTCTTCAGGCCTTCGACCGGATCATGGTTCCGTATCCACAGCAGCAATGGGCAATTCATTCCGTTTGGATTTGGAACGAATGGTGACATTCCCGTTCGCGGCGATTTTAACGGCGGCGGGCAGGCCGATCTTGCGCTTTTCCGGCCGTCAAACGGGACGTGGTATTTCACATATACCGAGAATGGGCAGTTTAGCGGGTTCCAATTCGGCTCTTCGGGTGACGTTCCCGTCGCGAGCGACTACGATGGCGATAACAAGGCGGACATCGCCGTCTGGCGGCCATCGACAGGCATCTGGTATATCATCCGCAGCTTTAACGGTAGTTTCTATTCCGTCCAGTTCGGGGCGAATGGCGACATACCCGTAGCTTCGCAATAGTGACCTTACAGTCTTTACCGGTGTGCTTGCAGGCTTCCGCAAGGTGGGATACGCTTGTCACGGAATCCAGTCAACTAGTTTCCGTCGTGCCGGCGGCGATGCCGGTTCGCCAAATTTTGATCTTAAGGAGGAACTTCAATGAAATTCTTTATTAATGCCCTTGTGCTCACGGTGTTGGTAGTGTGGGTGATCATTTCGCAAACAAACGTCGGTATCGGAGCCGCCGAGGCCGCTCCGCCCGCCGCGAAATACACGCTTACGCCCTACACCTGGGGAAACCCGGTCAAGAGCTACAACTTTGTCAGGATGAATAATTCGACCGGT
>CAZMQR010000006.1:0-15854 GCA_964568325.1 uncultured Chloracidobacterium sp.
GAGCAGCGGACTGAAAATCCGCGTGTCGGCGGTTCGATCCCGTCCCTGGCCACCATTCTCCTCGGGATATTTCCTATCGGCCCCAGCCGTATTGAGTACCTGTATGATCACATGCCTTCGCCTCGCGCTAATTCTTAGCATGGTCGCTGCGCTTTTCTCGATGGCCATCGCTCAGGATCAGGAGCGCAACGTCCACATCGGACTCAAGGCCGGATTCTCGGTCCCAAAGCTTGTGGGCGGCGGCGATGAAGAGATCACCCGCGACTACAAGTCTCGCATGGCGCCGAACTTCGGCGGGTTTGTCGATGTCGGGCTGACACCTAATGTCTCGGTGCAGTTTGAGGTCGATTACGCGCCGCAGGGCGGCAAGCGTAACGGCATCCAGCCCGTGACACAGCCGGTGCCGGGCCTGCCTCCCTTGCCCGCCGGACAATACTATTTTGCTAATTTTGACAACACCGCAAAGCTCAATTACCTCGAATTCCCAATAATGCTCAAGTATCGGGCGCGTAAGGATAAGCGAGTCGGCTGGTACGTCAATGGCGGGCCTTATTTCGGCTACCTTCTAAAGGCAAAGACCGTGACAAGCGGCACCAGTCCGCTATACCTCGATAACGGTGGTTCGATGCCGGTGCCGGGGTTTCCGCCGATCCCGTTCGATGCCAAGACCGATGTCACCAACGAACTGAACCGTTGGAATGTCGGCCTTACCGGTGGCGGCGGTGTGACCTTCAAGCATGGTGACGGAAACTACTTCTTTATCGATACTCGCGCGGCCTACGGCCTGACGACGCTCCAGAAGGACACCGTCAACGACGGTACCAGCCGCACGGGCAATCTCGTCCTCTCATTCGGCTACGCCTTCAAGGTCAAATAACCTCAACAAACCGACTGGTGTCCGATCGTGTTCCGCAGAAGCGTGACGCGACGCTGAACCAAACATGAATATCGTCACAAGGCCTTTATTCGTAGGGACTTATCGTGTTACACTTCCTTCCTAACGTCTAAATTTGAATTTTCGTGCGTCTCGACGCTAACCGCCATTGGAGGGGCTGGGGTTTATTATGGGAATGTCGTCACGTCTTAGGATCGGTGTATCTATTGCGGCCGTACTGGTCACTGGCGACACCGAGTGCCTACGGCAACTGATAACGGATAACGGACAATTCAGTACCGGGAGCGGTAGCGACCGGATTCTTCAAGCGCAGATCAGCTAGGCCTGAAAGAATCCGGTCGCTACCGCTCCCGGTTCTGATTTGAGTGTGGCACAAGAAAGCTAACTCACAATTGCCGTTGGCTTTAGCCAACGGTTAACGGTTCAGATAACTCTCGGGCTTTAGCCCAACCGACTGGTTGGGCTAAAGCCCGATCTTATTGTCCCGCCCGACCGTTGCCGGAAGGCAACGGCGATCAGGCAACGGCAGTATCACTTGACGGTAGTCAGGCGAGACACTCGGGCCGGGATGCCGGCGCTCCGACCCGTTTTTCGTTCTCTGTTTTCAGTTATCAATTTCCTTCCTTTATCCTTACGGTATGGAGCCGTTGGCTAGTTTGATCAGGCCCCGTGCCCTCGATGAGTTTGTCGGGCAGACTCATCTGGTCGGTGAGGCTAAGCCGTTGAGGTTGGCCATCGAGCAGGGGCATGTTTTCTCGTTCGTCCTCTGGGGGCCGCCGGGAACTGGCAAGACGACGCTCGCGCGAATTTACGCGACGGCGATAAATGCTGAGTTCTATGAGCTTTCGGCGGTTTCGGCCGGTAAAGAAGATATACGGCGGATCATCAAGACACCGTCGATAGACGGTCGGCCTCGCGTTCTATTTCTTGACGAGATACATCGATTCAATAAGGCGCAGCAGGACTTTTTGCTGCCGTTCGTTGAGAGCGGCGAACTGGTGCTGATCGGAGCGACGACGGAGAATCCGAGCTTTGAGGTGATCTCGGCGTTGCTATCGCGGATGCGTGTGTTCGTCCTGAACGAGCTCGGTGACGGCGACATGGCCGCGATCATCGAACGGACCGGCAAAAAGCTGGACAAAAAGGCGAAAGACTGGCTGATCGAGATGGCAAATGGCGACGCGCGTCAGGCCATCACGATGATCGAGAACACCTCGGAACTCTACGACAAGATCACCGTCCAGACGCTCAAGGAGACGCTGCAATCCAAATTCCTGCGCTACGACAAACGCGGCGAGGAACATTACAACGTCATCTCTGCGTTCATCAAATCGATGCGGGCATCGCGACCGGACGCGGCCATCTACTATCTCGCCCGCATGATCGAATCGGGAGAGGACCCGAAGTTCATTGCCCGCCGCATGGTCATCTTCGCGTCCGAAGACATCGGCATGGCTCAACCAACAGCATTGGTCGTCGCAAACGAGGTATTCCGCGCCGTCGAGACCATCGGCTTGCCCGAGTGCATCCTGAACCTCGCCCACGGCGTCGCCTATCTCGCCAACGCGGCCAAAGACCGTTCGGCGACAGAAGCCATTGGAAAGGCGATAGAGGACGCAAAGAAATTCGGCAACCTGCCCGTTCCGATGAAGATCCGCAACGCTCCGACCCGCCTGATGAAAGACCTTGGCTACGGCAAAGACGAAGGCAACGACGACGATGGCGAGTTGATGCCGGAAAAGCTGCGTGGGCGAAAGTACTTTTAGAACTGGATCGCCGCTTGATTTATCCCGTCGTTCAATTATACAATTGAACAAAAGATGATTTCGGTCACTGGTCAGCTATGAGAGATTCAGCCCCGAGGACGACAACTAAGCAGGCAATTCTGGACGCGACGGACAAGCTGCTCGCCAAATACGGCTATAAGAAAATGACGATCGAGGATCTCGCCTTGGCCGTAGGCATCGGCAAGGGCAGTGTCTATCTGCACTTCTCGAGCAAGGAAGAGATCGCCCTATCGCACATCGACCGCATCATCGACCGACTGAAGTCGAATCTACGCCAGATCGCCGCAAAGCCCGGCAAGGCCGACATGCGACTCAAGGACATGCTCGTCGAACGCGTAATGTTTCGATTCGACAGCGTGCAGCACTATTCGCAGAGTGTGAACGAACTGCTTTCCGCGGTCAGGCCCAAACTCCTTGAGCGGCGCAAAGGTTATTTTGCAGAGGAGGCCCGGATATTTGCCGCCGTCATTGCCGAAGGCCAACGGGCAGGCACCATCCGTAAGGGCGATGCATGTGACATGGCTATCACCTTCCTGTCGGCGACGAATGCCCTGTTGCCCTATAGCCTCAGCGTCGTCGAGCTGGGCGACCGCAGCGACGTGCTTGACCGAACAAAGAAGACCGCCGATGTCCTTATACGCGGCACAAGTCAGAAATGAAAACGGTTGTCATACTGGCGAGATTTGTAGTTATCCTGATCGTGGCCCTTTTGCTATTGCGCTTTATCGGCTAGCGTTTCCAATAGTTCTTGATCTTGAGATCGAGCATCGGAAAGGCACAGTATTCGACATTCCTTCCGCTCTCCCTGAGCTTTGTGACCATCGGAATGGCGGCGTCTGCATTTCGTGTGTGGACGATTATCGTCGCGGCCCGCTGTAGGTCGGCGCGCTCATTGAGAAATTCGCATATGGCGTAGCCGGTGCTGGCGAAATCGTCGTGGTCGTTCGATTCGTAATGGTGCGGCAACAGGTCGTGATCGAGGAAGATCGCGTCGTAGGTGCCGTCCGTAAGCAGCACTTTCGCCTCCTCGACCGTCGCAGCGATCTCAAGCTCGTCACCGGCGAACCTCTTCTTGAACCAACGATGCCGACGCTCGTCGTCATCGAGCAGCATCACGCTGATCGGAGTGCGTTCGGCACTGAGATCTGCGAGCCTTAATCGGATGAGTATGCTGCGAATCAAACCCATTGAATTCCCAATCAATGCTATCTTACGAATCGGCAATTTGGAATCTGGAATATAAAAATTACCAGTGATATAATCCAATCTCACCGGCTGCCCCAATGCCCCAGGAAAAGACAAAAAAAGCTGATCTAAAGGTCGTTCCAAGCTCGGTTCTGCCGCCTGACGATGCGGATCTGTGCCCGAAATGCGGCGGCAGCGGCCTTGAGATCGTTGACGGGAAAGGAGCTCGTATCTGCTCGTGCCGAAAGCTGAAAGCGCAGTCAGGCCAGTTCGCGAACGTCCGTCTGCCAAAGCGATACGATAAGTTTCATTTTGCCGATTACAAACCGCTGAATAATACGCAGAAAGAGGCGTTTCACCTCGCTCGGCAGTTGACTATGGAATACCCTGCCGTAGAGCGCGGCCTACTGCTCATGGGCACCGTCGGAGTTGGCAAGACGCATCTCGCGGTGTCGATATTGAAAGGCCTCACCGAGCGCGGATTCTCGTGTCGATTCTATGAATTCGGTTCTCTGCTCAAGGAAATACAGGATTCGTACAATGCCAACACACAGACCTCGGAGTTGAGTGTCCTATCGCCCGTCCTCAATTGCGAGATCCTGGTACTCGATGAACTCGGTGCGTCGAAACCCACGGAATGGGTCAAAGACACAATGGCCCACGTCATCAACACCCGCTACAATGACCGCAAGCTCACGATCTTTACGACAAACTATCTGGACCAGCGGCCCACCGACCGCGAGGAGGTCCTCGAAGACCGCATCGGCACACGCCTGCGCTCGCGCTTATTCGAGATGTGCAAAACGGTAGTGATGCTTGGTGAGGATTATCGAAAGAACTTTGACCGAGCGGCCATCGCGCCGAAATAACATTCAACTAATTAGTAATTAGGAAATTAGTAATTACTAATTATGCTAGTAATTCCCTACGACGATCGTGGACTTGACGCCGCTGGCTTCCTGGGCGATCTTGACACCTACGGATGCACCGATGCGGGTCGCTCCGGCCTCAAACATCGCTCGAGCGTCGTCAATTCCCTTTACGCCGCCTGATGCTTTTACGCCGAGGGCTTTACCGACGGTGTGACGCATTAGGGCGACGTCGTTGGCAGTTGCTCCCCCCTTGGCAAAGCCCGTGGACGTCTTGACAAAATCGGCCCCGGCATTCTTTGCGGCCAGACAGGCACGGACCTTTTCTTCATCGGTGAGAAGTGCGGTCTCGATGATGACCTTGCAGAGGATGTGGTTCTCGTGCGCAGCCTCGACGACGGCCTTGATGTCGTCTTCGACGGCGCAGTCGTCGCCGGATTTGAGAGCACCGATATTGATGACCATATCGACCTCGGTCGCGCCGTTGAATATCGCGCGTCTCGCCTCGTAGGCTTTTACATCAGGCAAAGTAGCCCCCAGCGGAAAGCCGATCACGGTGCAAACGGGCACGCCCGAGCCCTTTAGAAACTCCGTGGCCTGTTTGACCCAGCCGGGATTTACGCAAACCGAGGCGAACCCGTATTGCGCGGCCTCGTCGCAGAGCTTCTTGATGTCGGCGTAGGATGCTTCCGGCTTTAGTAAAGTGTGGTCTATCAGCGAAGCCCAATCGTGCGCCGTCGCCGTCTCGCCCAGAACGATGCCGATGCGCTCGGCCCCGGCATCGACGATCCGCTCGACATCCGCGCGGCAAAAGGTCGGGCAATATTCCTCACCCGTCAATTTCGCCAGCACCATGTCAGTGATCTGGTCGATCAGCTGGTCGTAGTTGCCGTTTGCCTGCATTACCTTATGTATTGTCTTTCAACAGCCTCGATTTTTCCAACACGTTTCTTATGACGCTCTTCTGCGATCTCGGTCGAGAGAAATGCTTTGACGATCGCTTTCATCTCATCGAACGAGTTTTGACCCGCTCCGAGCGTGAGGACATTTGCACCGTTGTGCTCGCGCGAATTCCTGGCCAATGCGACCGAATAACACTGTGCAGCTCTAACACCGGGCACCTTATTCGCCGTCATCGCGCTGCCGATACCGGCGCCGTCAACGATTATTCCGACATCAACCTGGCGGCCGGCGACTGACTTTGCCACGGCGTGGGCAAAGTCGGGATAATCGACGGCGTCCTCGCTATCGGTGCCAAAATCGCGGACATTCAGGCCCAGGTCGCCGAGAAACGACTTTAACTGCTCTTTAGTCTTGAATCCGCCGTGATCTGAGCCGAGGGCGACCGAGCGTACCTTGACGGAGCTTTGTCTAGCTTCTTTTCGGATCAATTCGAGTTTGAGGTCGCCCGCCATGTCGTGGGCGAGCGGAGTGAACTTTGCGTTCGCGGCGATGCGGACTCGCGAGCCGGGCTCGAGGCCGCGGAGGTCGTCTTCGGTGATCAGCGATTTTGCTGATTCGTCGCGGTCCCATTCGCGGCCGAGCTTTGCTTGAAGCGAATTGACGACGACGTGTTCGACCTCACCGCTTGCAGCCGTTGCAGGGGTCTCGCCATCGGTGGGCACCGTCGCGAGCACCTGTCGGACAAGCTCGCGGACGCGGTCGCGTGTTTCTTTATCGGCCATTATTTGAAATGCGTCTTACATTTGAATATTATTCCAAAAACCGATCCTTTCAAACCGCGAGGTAAAAATGGCCACCGAAACCGCACAGATGGCGACGTCAGAGTTCACAAACCCAAATCTCGAATTGCTCTATTCCGAGGAACAGATACGTGACCGAATCCACGCTCTCGGCGAGCAAATAACGCGTGATTACGCAGGCAAGGACCTCGTTCTGGTAAGCGTCCTGAAGGGTTCCTGCGTTTTTCTCGCCGACCTGATGCGGGTGATCGACCTCAAACTGACAATCGATTTTATGTCGATCTCGAGCTACAAGGACCAGATGAGATCGACCGGTGACGTCGAGATACTAAAAGACCTCAGCAACCCAATTCGTGACAAGGACGTTTTGGTTGTCGAGGATATCATCGATACCGGCCTGACCCTCTCGCGATTACTCGAGATCCTCGGCTCGCGCGGCGCGAACTCGATCAAGCTCGCGACATTCCTTGATAAACCCGAGCCACGGATCAAGAAAGAGCTTGTGGTCGATTACACGGGATTTGTAATCCCTAACAAGTTCGTGGTCGGATATGGTTTGGACGCGGCCGGCCGTTATCGCAATCTACCGTTCATTGCGATCGTGAAAGATCCATCGGCCGTTTAGTCTTGCCTCATTTGAGTCAAACCCTCCGCTCCAAGTTGACCGAACACACAGCTTTCCGTATAATTCAAGTTTTTCGACTTGCGCCTTTGGCGTTTGTCAGGAGCTGACTAAATGAGCTACGCAATTATTAAAACAGGCGGTAAGCAGTTCGCGGTCGAGAGCGGGCAGACGCTTCGCGTGCCGACGATCAAGGACGCCGAGGACGGCAAGAAGGTCGAGGTCGCGACGCTGATGGCAGGCGGCAAGGTTGGAGCAGGCTCGGTCAAGGCGACCGTGGTCAGCAGCGGCCGTGCAGACAAGATCATCGTCTTCAAGAAAAAGCGCCGCAAGCAGTACAAGCGTACCCAGGGCCATCGCCAGGGTTACACAGAAATTAAGATCGATTAGGAGATTTGCGAATTTCGATTTGCGATTTGCGAATGTTTCCGTCAATCGCAAATCCCAAATCTAAAATCGAAAATGCTTTATGGCACATAAGAAAGGAGTAGGTTCATCACGCAACGGCCGCGACTCAAATGCACAGCGGCTTGGTCTTAAGAAATTTGGCGGCCAGCACGTGCTCGGCGGCAATATCCTCGCCCGCCAGCGCGGCACGAAGTGGAAGCCGGGCAACAACGTCGGCCGCGGCAAAGACGATACGCTGTTCTCACTGATCGAGGGCTTTGTCAAATTTGAGGACAAGGGCCGCAAGGGCAAGTTCATCAGCGTATATGCCGAGGGTTCGGCGGAACTGACACCGACGGCCGCGTAGCTGAAAGATCATTTTGGGCGAAAAGCACATGTCGAAGGGCATGTGCTTTTACTTTTTTCGCTCTCTGAAAACTTTTTTCTCGCAACTCATCCTTGATGATCTTGCAACCGCATTTAACAGGGCACAAATCGGCTGAATTGGCTAACTGGTGATGCGTTTTAGGTTGCCGCATTTCCCACATTTTTATCCACAGACGATGGATCATGTTTTCCACAGGATTTGCACAGAATGCCCATGAAATAAGGGCGAAAGTTAAAGTACTTTCTGCTTGACATCCAAAATAACGGGTGTAAGATAGCTTCACAGTCGAGATCGCTACGGTGGTTTTGACCGGCACCGAGAGGTGGAACGGACGCGGTGACGCGACTGTTCGTGGGCAGAAGGAGCGGAAAGCCGCTGTCTGGTACGCTCGGGGCCGAAGCCGAAAGGCTTGCGAAGGTTGGCAGGCATGCCGGCCGGAGTCATCCGGATAAAAACGGGTGACGCTCCTCGGAAGTGATCAGCCGAGTAGAGTGCGAAGCCGCCCGAAATGCAGCTCTCTCCGGGGAGATATGCAGCGGGCCTCGTTGCCGGGGACGTAACCGGCGGTGGAGGAAAAGCCACCAGAACAAAAACCTAATGGCACCGGCGTGAGAACGCTAACGTGTAAGGTAAAACTTGACGGGTGCTGACCGGGACCGGCTCTCCGCAGAGCGTGATCGGGATACAAATTGGCGACAGGAACGTGTACATGTGATCGTCGCCACTCTCTATGGAAAGCTTCGGCGGACCGAAGAGAGCCAAAAATAGGAGCGTCGCGAAGGGAAACCCGAACGACGCTCTTATTTTTTGTCGTGTTTCGTGGTCATATCTGACAAAACCAAGTTTGAACTCTAAACTAATAACGTGTTCATCGACCGTGTAAAGATCAGGGTAAAGGCCGGAGACGGTGGCAACGGCGTTACAGCGTTTCGGCGTGAGAAGTTTGTCCCGCGCGGGGGCCCTTCCGGCGGAGACGGCGGCGTCGGAGGCAGTGTATGGATCGAGGCGGACGAATCGCTGAATACGCTGCTCCACCTTCGTTACAATCCCGAGCACAAGGCCGAACGCGGCCGACACGGCGAAGGCTCGAACCGATCCGGCAAGGACGGAGCAGACCATGTGGTCAGAGTTCCTGTCGGAACGCAGGTCTTCGAGGCTGATTCTGATGACCTGCTCTTTGACTTTACAGAATCGGGCCAGCGCTACCGTGCCGCCAGGGGCGGCAAAGGCGGATGGGGCAACGCCCACTTCGCGACGCCGACCAAACAAGCACCAAAGTACCACTACGACGGCCGCCCCGGAGACGAAAAAGAACTGCAGCTCGAGCTAAAACTCCTTGCGGACGTCGGCCTGGTCGGCTTTCCGAACGCCGGCAAGTCGACACTGATCTCCGTAATCTCGGCCGCAAAGCCAAAGATCGCCGACTATCCTTTCACTACGCTCGAACCGAACCTCGGTGTCGTGGATATGGGCGATTTTCGCACTTTCGTCGTAGCTGATATCCCGGGCCTTATCGAAGGAGCCAGCGAAGGCGCGGGCCTCGGCGACAGATTTCTGCGGCATGTTGAGCGCACCAAGCTATTGCTGCACCTTGTGGATGTGTCGTCCCTCTCAGGGCGCGATCCTGTTGGCGATTACGAGGTCATCAACAAGGAGCTTGCGAACTACGACATTGAACTCGCCGAACGTCCTCAGATAGTGGTTGCAACCAAGATCGACGCGATAGACGATCCCGGACGGCTTGAATCCTTAAGAAAGCGTGCCAGAAAGGATGGCAAACCGTTCTTCGCCATTTCATCTGTCGCAAATAAGGGAGTAAAGGACCTTGTCGCGGCGGTCGGAGACGCTCTGCGAATCGAGGTGCCGGCAAAATGAACCAGAGGATCGCATTCTACGGGGGCTCATTCGATCCCATGCATCGCGCCCACTTCGCCATCGGGGCCGAGATCCTCAAGCGATTCTCCCTGGATAGGTTCGTATATATTCCGGCATTCCATGCTCCGCATAAGACGGGGAGCAAGCCGACCTCGGCCTATGATCGTTACGCGATGCTGTGCCTGGCGACGCAGAACATGCCGGAAATATCGGTCTCGCGAATGGAGATCGAGATGCCCGACAGGCCGTTCTCGGTAGATACACTCGCCAGACTGAATGTCGAGTTCCCTGACGACAGTATTTTCTTTTTGATCGGAGCCGATTCGTGGCGCGACATCAACACCTGGCGCGAGTGGCAGACGGTGCTAACGGCCGCCAATATCATCGTAATAACGCGTCCCGGCGTCGAGATCGGATCGGATCACGTGACGGAGGAGATCCGCGATCGGATGATCGACCTGCGGGGCGGCCGCGAGTATCACCCAGCTGACGGACGTCGCATTTATATTACCGACGCCGTTGAACTCGACGTTTCGGCTACCGATATCCGTCGAAGGATACGTGAAAATGACCTCTCGTGGCGGTCCGATGTGCCGGTAGAGGTTGCAAAATACATCGAAAAATATCAGATTTATACGTGATGGAAGAAACTCAGGAGCGCTCACTTCAGCGCGATACCGTTAAGATCGAGATCGCCGAACCGCCCACGCCATTCTCGGAACTCGACCCCGAAGTCCAACTCGCCATTCGCTGTGCCTCCGAGAAGCAGGCGTTCAGCATAGTCGCTCTCGACCTGCGGAACATCGCGAGCTTTACGGAGTTCTTCATTATCGCCAGCGGTGCCAACCAACGTCAGGTCCAGGCAATTGCCGACGAGATAAGCGAGCAGCTAAAGAAGCAACTTAAGATACGGCCGGTCCGTATCGAGGGCTATGGCGGCGCCGAATGGGTGCTGTTGGATTACGGCGATTTCGTTGTGCATATCTTTAACAAGGAATCGCGCGAATTCTATGACCTCGAACGCCTGTGGCGTGATGCGGCACGCGTCGATCTGCCCGAGGAGATCTGATGAGATTCCGCTTCGTCTGGGTCGGAAGGACGAAAGATCAAAATTGGCTGGCGCTGCAGGCTGAATATCTGCGGCGTCTTTCACATTTTGTCCGTTGCGAAATAGTCGAGGTCCGTGACGGAATGCCGCCAAATATCCGCGATGCAGAGGGCAAACGCATCCTTGAGAAGCTGAATCCAACATCCTTCGTCTGCCTCCTGGAGGTCCGCGGAAGAGGGCTCGCATCCCACGATCTTGCACGCGAGATAGAGAAATGGCAGAATGCCGGGCACAAAGAGGTCGTCTTTGTCATCGGCGGAGCAGATGGCGTGGCCGCGGACGTTGCCGAAAGGGCCAATGACGTGCTATCTTTATCGTTTATGACCTTTACGCACGAAATGGCTCGTGTCGTAATGTTAGAGCAGCTTTACCGGGCATTCACGATCATCAAGGGGTTCCCGTATCAACGATGAGTAAACAGAACCTGAAGGAAGTAAAACAGAAACTGATCGCCGAGCGCGAGCTCCTTATCCAGAAACTGAACGGCAACGACCTGTCGATCGATGATTCGGAGACACCCGATCCGGTGGATCTGGCCGTTCGCAATTATTCTAAGAATGTGATGCTGGCCGTTTCCGAGAATGAAAGCCGACAGCTTACGCTGATCGACGAAGCTATCTTGAGGATCGCGGACAAGGAATACGGCGAATGCCAGAACTGCGGCAAGGATATCCAGCCCAAGCGGCTGGCGGCCATCCCTTGGGCCCGCTATTGCCTCGATTGCCAGTCGCTCCTCGAACAAGGTCTGCTCGACGAGGAATGAATCTCACCTGACCTGATGGAGCTTGCTGACTCCATTCTCTCGCTTGTGTATCCCCAGCAATGTGCTGTCTGCGGCGGCAGTGTTCAGAGCCGTGCGGATGACTGCGCCTGCTCGGACTGCTGGGCCGCCACTGCGGTTTTCACCGGCAACGAAATGACCTGCGAGAAATGTGGGGCATATTTTGGCCCTCAGGCTGCCCCGGTGGCCGTCAGATGTCATCAGTGCGACGAACATCACTACGATCGGGCATTGGCGGCCGGGATCTATGAACAGGCCCTGTCGGCATCGATCCTCAGGCTCAAATCCTCACCATCGATCCCCCGAAGGCTGCGACGCATGATACGTTCTGCCGGAATGCGGGTGGATCCCGCAGATCTGATCGTCCCGGTGCCGCTCTCGCGAATGCGTCAGATCGAGCGCGGCTTTAATCAGGCCGACGTTATAGCTCTTGAATTGTCAAAGACCCTGGGTGTGCCCGTCGACCAACATTCGCTTATTCGGCGGGTTCACACGCCGATACATCGCGCCGGAATGGACCGGAAAGCCCGCGAATTGACGGTCGAGAACGCCTTTTACGTTCCTCGGCCTAAACTCATCGAGGGCCGTACGATCCTGCTCGTGGATGACGTATTTACGTCAGGAGCTACGGCGTCAAGCTGTGCGAAAGCACTCAAAAAGAGCGGCGCGGCTGCGGTGAATATCTTCACCATTGCACGCGCCGTCATGGATTGACCTTGTGTTACGGCCTGTCTACGCTGGGCAGCGGGACGTCGCCGTCCATGCCCCACTGCACGGCCATCAGTGTGCCGTTGGTGCTCCGCTGAGCGTACCAGATACCGCTTGAAGGCCGGAACACACCAATATCATCGCGGCTATCCGCATCGTAATCGCCAACTACCGGAATGTCACCGGCGACGCCCCATTGGGTAGCTACGAAGGTTCCTGCCTGACTATTTCGCCGATACCATATGCCATTTGATGGGCGGAACACAGATACGTCCATCTTGCCGTCCGCATCGAAATCGCCCGGCGCCGGGATATCGCCGGTCGTTCCCCATTGGAATGCTGAGAAGGCTCCGTTCGAGCTATTCAGCCGATACCAGATGCCATCGCTGTCGCGCCAGATGGCGATGTCGCACCTGCCGTCGCCATCGTAATCGCCGATGACCGGCCGGTCGCCCGTGCCACCGAACTGTGTCGTGATCAGGCCGTCATCACTGGATCGCTGGATAAACCACAGCCCGGAAGACGGTGTAAAAACAGCAAGGTCGCCCTTGGCGTCGCCGTCATAATCGCCCGGAACGGGCACGTCGCGATTTGACCCCCAATCGTCTGAGAATACGGTATTGTCGCTGCTGCGATAGTAGAGCCAGAGGCCGGCAGACGGGCGGAAAAGGCCTATGTCCGTGATATTGTCGCCGTCGTAATCTTCCGGCACCGGCTGGTCGCCGGCCTGGCCAAACTGCTGCTGGCGGACCGTTCCGTTGGAACTGTGCAAGGCATACCAGTTATTGTTGCTCGGCCTATAAACAGCAACATCCGACTTAAGGTCACCGTCAACGTCCGCAGACGATGAAACGCGAACGATCTTATAGATCGGCCCACCCTCACGGATCATGTAGAGTTCGCCCGCCTCATCCTCACCAAACCCGACGATATTCAGCGTGCTCGTATTATCAATGACCGTCTGCTGATTGTTGTTCCACAGGAAGACCTCGCCCGAGCAGTAATCGGCATAGACATAACTGCCAAACGGAAGTGTGTTCCTGATGCCGCGATAGACAAAGCCGCCCGTGATCGAGCATCGTCCGCCGGAATGACTGTACTGGAAGATCGGCGGCGTGTGGACGATCGAATTTGCTCCGCCGGCACATTGCGTTGGGTTCAGGCCCGTACAGTTGTTGCCCTCATAGGCACGCCAGCCATAGTTGCCGCCCAGCGTAATGATGTCAACCTCTTCGATCTGTCCTTGGCCTACGTCCGCAGCCCAAAGCTCGTTGTTGCCACCGCGGTCAAATGCCATCCTGTACGGATTGCGCATCCCGATCGTGTATATCTCGTCAGCACCCGCGATGCCTACATAAGGGTTGTCGGGCGGGATGTTGTACTGGGGCACCTGTCCGATCGGGACGTTGTTGATATCAAGCCGAATTACCTTGCCAAGCAGCACGTTGATATTCTGCGCATTGTTTGGCGGGTCATTTCCGCTGCCGCCATCGCCTGTCCCTGCGTAGAGATAGCCGTCTGGCCCTATCAAAACGGTCCCGCCGTTGTGGTTCGATGCTCCCGGGTGCGGGATCGTGATAATGACATTCTCCGTCGTGTCAGCCACGTTCGGGTTGCCCACGCTCACCTTATACTCAGCGATCTGGATCGCTCCGTCGCCGGTCCGCGTGTAGTAAACAAAGAACCGCCGATTGATCGCGTAATCCGGATGGAACGCCAGTCCAAGAAGCCCGCGTTCGCCGCCCGAGATGATCCGTGTGCTAATGTTCAAGAAATCCGTCGCGGTCGTAGCTCCTGGCTGCAGCACTTTGATGATGCCGTTCTGCTGAACGATGAACAGGCGATTTGTCCCGTCACCTGCATTGGTCATAAAGACGGGCGAGGTCACGCCGGTTAAGAATTGCTGGAGCCTTATCTTTAGCGGCGCCGGAACGCCCTGGCCAAATGCGGCGGTGCCCAGTACCGCACAAAAACAGACAGCCACGAACGGCCGAAATAACTTCATTTTCATTCTGATCCTCATTAAGGCAAATTTTGATAACGGTCTATGGCCCCGAGAACCTCGGCGGAACTTCGGTCAGCCATTTGCAACTATTTTGGTGCTTCTACGTCCAAATCGCAAGGTTTGAAACTGTTTTAACCATTTGATATATACTACGCCGTCCGGGCCATTGAATTCAATCAAATTCTTACAAGCGGTACCGCACCTTTTTCCTCCTCAGTTCAGCGTCCTCGTTCTCAAGGTTCTGAAGCCGCAAAGTGATGTCCGCGGTCATCGCCAGATCGCCGGTTTCGCCGTGTTTTAGATGATAATGCCCGGCGGCGGCGATCATCGCGGCATTGTCCGTCGACAAATGCTTTGACGGGAAATATACGGGCACTCCGAGCCGCTGCGCCGCGGCCTCCGCTTCTGCGCGCAAGGCCAGATTACAGGCGACACCGCCCGCGACGATCAGCGTTCTTGGCCCGATCTCGTGTGCGATCTTCTCCATCGTCCCAACGAGCGAACGCACGACCGCAGCTTGAAAGCTCGCGGCTAGATCGCGAATCTGCTGTGAGGGCTCATCGCGGCCAACACTCGCCTCAATACCGTTTTCACGCATATACCGTGCGACGGCCGTCTTTAAGCCGCTAAAGCTGAGATCAGGGCGGCCGTCGGAGATCTTCGCGGTCGGGAAACGTACTTTTCCGGCATCGCCCGTTTTCGCGAGTTCCTCAATCACCGGCCCGCCGGGATAGCCGAGGCCGAGCATTTTGGCAACCTTGTCAAAGGCCTCGCCCGCGGCGTCGTCACGTGTTCGCGAGACCACCTTGTATTGCCCTTCGGACGGAACATGAAAAATGTTCGTATGGCCTCCGGAAACGATAAGGGCAAGGGCCGGATATTCGACGGGTGGATTTTCGAGCGCGACGGAATAGACGTGGCCCTCGATGTGATTTACGCCAACAAATGGGATGTTGCGTGACCAGGCAAGCGACTTTGCGTAGCACACCCCGACAAGCAGAGAGCCGATCAGCCCCGGCCCCTGGGTGACGGCAATGGCGTCGATATCCTCAAGCGTCATTTGTGCCCGATCGAGGGCCTCGATGACGGTAGGTTCGATCTTTTCGAGATGCTCGCGAGAGGCCAATTCCGGGACCACGCCGCCCCACGGACGATGCAGGTCGATCTGCGACGCGATGACCGACGAGAGTATCTCACGGCCGTCCCGCACAACCGCCGCGGCCGTTTCATCACATGAGCTTTCAATCCCGAGAATTAACATTAATAATATAGAGCTATCTTATTGAGTATAGTGTAGTTAGCTCGTATTTCAGCCATGTGGCCGCGTCGAGCTTGTTTCAGTTTGTTTCAGGGCCCGTTGAAACACCGCAACTCCTTGTATTCATTGATCTTAACATCCCATTTTTGGCCTTGTTTCAGCATTTCGCGCAAAAAAAGTCTGTCTGTCAAAAATAACATCGGCAACGGGTTTTGACGATCAAAACGCGTTGCCGATGATTGTTGCAAGACTAGCACGACTTTGCACAAAAGTCAAGATATTT
>CAZMQR010000006.1:15954-20945 GCA_964568325.1 uncultured Chloracidobacterium sp.
ACTGCTTATTCGTCATATACTTGAACGCCATCGACGCGATATCGTCGAGCGCGCTGCCGTCGCGGTCGCTGTCGAGCATACTTGAGGCCATATCGATCATGGCGTTGCCGGACGATTGCTGCTGTGCGGGCTGTGCGGCTCCGCCGAGAATGCCGCCAAGCAGTCCGCCAAGGCCGTCGGCCCCGACATTCTCCTGCTGTTTTCGCTGGCCTAGATAGCTCATCACTATCGGAGCGAGAAACATTAGTATCTGGGCCACGGTTCCGATGTTCAGGCCTGACTTCTGGCTGACCTCTTCGGCGACCGCGCCCTGCGAATTGCCAAGGATGTGGCCGAGAATGCCGCCTGCGTTCGCCTGCGGCGGCGGGGCCGCCTGCTGATCGCCGCCAAATATCAAGCTGCCGAGGCCGCCCAGATTGCCCAGGACGCTGCCGTCGCTGTGATCCTCGTCGAGCGCCGTGTTGAGGCTCTCCGCACCGGCTGGTGTAGAAGCGTTATTGGCAAGGCCGTTCAAAATAGCCGGCAAGGCAGCCTGGATCGCAGTGCTGACCATCGAATTATCAGCACCGACATTGCGACTGATCTCGTCAACCGCCATATTTCCCTGCTGTTCGCCGAGCAAGTCCTGTAGTGAGAACATTAGTTTTCCTCCATGGTTTTTTCAGTAGGTATGTCGTAATTCTAGCACAACCCGCGAGGCCGCATTACTGTCGGTGCGAACCTCGCCACAGTTCGGCAAGCTTCACATATTTTTGAAACACCTCATGAGCCGAGTTGACACAGATAATGAGGCCGTAATATCCGTCGAGAAAGCCGAGCTTGATTATGTAATCCCGGAAAAATCGCCAGCTCGGATACAGCAACATCTTAAGAAAATTGCTCTTTATTCCCTGGTCAAACTTGGAAGCGGCGGAGATCGTTGAGTACGTATTTAGGCGGCTCACGTGATCTTCGATCGAATAATAAGAGAAGTGCAGGAGATCGCCGTCCAGGTGCCGGGTCGTGCATCCTTCGTGCATAGAGAACTTGTCATGCGGGTTATGGCCTCCCCAACTTCCCTTTGTCCTGGCCCATAGTCTAAGACTCGGGTCAGGATACCAGCCGCAATGGCGTATATGCTTGCCGCAGTAGTAATTAGCTCGATTGAATATGTAGCCGTCGGCGGCCCATCGCCCCTCTTTAACCGCCTTGACCGATTCCCTTGCGACGTCGGACAACGCCTCGTCGGCGTCGAGGGCGAGGACAAGCTCGTTCGAACATTGTGAAACGGCAAAGTTCTTTTGTTCGATATGGCCCGCAAACGGATTTTCAATGAACGTCGCACCGAATTCTGCACATATATCGGCAGTACCGTCGGTCGAAAACGAGTCAACAACGACGATCTCGTCCGCCAGGCCGTTAACCGATTCCAGACATCGTCTGATATTTCGCTCCTCGTTGAAAGTAATGATAGCAACGGACAGTCTCTGCATCGGGTTAGGCGGATATTAAGTGGTTACGTTCGCGTGCGGTAATATTAACACAAGCTCAGAATGCCAGTTATCCGAACGCGCCGAGATATCACATTCAGAACGCTGCTAACCTCGATCGCCATCGCGGTATTAGGGTTGTTGCTGATCGGCGTTCTGTTCCGCTCGTTCTGGCCCGAAGGCCCTCGAAAACCGTTCCGCTACGCCTCTACCATCGCCGGCACAGGCAACGAGATCGGCGAACCGTTTGGTATCGCGGTAAATGGCTCGGACATTTACGTTTCGGACGGCCAGAACAACAAGATCTGGCGGATCGACAGGAAAGGGCTGACCGTCTTTGCAGAGGGGCTCGATACACCGTCGGCGATCGCATTTGACCAGGACGGGAACCTTCTCGTGGCAGATACAGGGTCGCATACGATCAAGTCGATCAACCGGAAAGGAGAGACGAGTATTCTCGCCGGCATTTCGGACCGGATCGGCAATGCCGACGGTGACGCATCTCAGGCGTCATTCTATGGCCCTGTTGGCCTAGCCATAAGCGGCGATAAGGTTTACGTTGCCGATACCTACAATGACCGCATCCGTGTTATCGAAGGCGGCAAGGTCGCCACACTCACCGGCGGTAGCAATGGCTTTGCTGACGCAATGGGCAGCGAGGCGAGATTTCACACACCTACGGGCCTCGCGATCTGGCAGGACAAGCTCCTGGTCGCAGACAGCGGAAACCACCGCATCAGGGCTGTCGAACAGGACGGGCGCGTGTGGACGCTCGCGGGAGCGGGCGAGGGCGAACTGCGAGACGGCCCCGTGGCTGAGGCGTCGTTTGTCCAGCCGACTGCTCTCACCGTTCACCGCGACGGAACGATCTTTGTCGCTGACGGCAATGCTATTCGCGAGATCAGCGGCGATGTTTCGCGGAGTGTAAGAACCGTCTCGAATGACCATCGCGGCGTCAAGGACGGTGACGGCCTTTACGATGCCCGGTTCAATCGCCCATCGGGGCTCGGTCTAGCCGCCAACGGCGATCTCATCGTTGCCGACAGCGAAAATCGGCTCGTGCGGCGCATTTCGGCCAAGGATACCGGCGCGGCGATTTCCCCAGAGCAGATCGCGGCGATGCAAGATACGGCCGCGGAATTTCGCGGTGCAGCTCCTGGACGCTGGCCCTTTGACCCGCCGGAACGGCCCCGTGATATTGCGGGAACGCTCGGCGAGCTTAGGGGTGACGTTTCGGCCGACCCTGAACACCTGTGGTTTCACAACGGCCTCGACATCGCGGGAGCATACGGCGAGACGGCGAGATCCGTTCGTGACGAAAAGGTATTGCGGCCGATTGCCGCGGATAACTTCAATACCCTCAGGGAAATGCTCAGGATGCCTACGATGGGCTACATTCACCTGCGGCTCGGGCGCGACGTTACCTCGAAACCATTCGCCGATCCCAGATTTCAGTTCCAACGGGACGCCCTCGGACGGCTCTCGGGTGTTCGCGTGCCGCGAGGGGCAAAGTTCAAGGCCGGCGACGCTATCGGCACGCTCAACTCGATGAACCATGTCCATTTGATCGCGGGCCGCAGCGGTTCGGAGCTAAATGCTCTCGATGCACTCGATCTGCCGGGCGTCGCCGACACGCGGCCTCCGGTGTTCGAGGAAATGACGCTCTGGGACGAAAACTGGCAGCAACTCGAAACCCCGAAGGCCAATTCGCGTATTAGGCTCTCAGGCAAGGCCCGTATCGTAGTGCGTGCCTACGATCAGATGGACGGCAATTCGGACCGTCGCCGTTTGGGCGTTTACAGCGTCAGTTGTGCGATCCGGCGCGAACCGGGCGGCGAAAGTGTGATGACGGCCGAGACCCGGTTTGACAAGATGCCGTCGAACGATCTCGTCGCCTATATTTACGCCGGCGGCAGCAAGTCGGGCGCGACGGGCGAGACCATCTTTCGCTACATTGCGACCAACAGTCTGAGTACCGACAAGGCAGAAGAGGGCTTTCTGGACGCATCAGAGCTGGAGCCGGGCAATTACACCGTCACTGTAACGATCGCTGACCGGTTCGAGAACACGACCGCAGGAGAATTTTTGATTGAGGTAATGAGATGAAAAATATTGCAGTATTTTTGCTGATGCTGACGTTCACCACGGCAGCGTTGCCGTTTGATACACCGAAAGGCCCGACATCGGTCATCATCACGCCGCCCGCGCCTAAGTTCACCGACGCGGAGCGTCAGACGGAGCTTGCCAAACGTCGTGCCGCCGTCGCAGCCAAGATGGCTGACAAGAGCATGCTGATTCTCTTCTCCGCCGAGCCGCGGCTCTATACAAATGATGTCGATTACGTCTATCGGCAGGAAAACAATCTCTATTATCTCACCGCGTTGAAACAAGACGGAGCGACCTTCGTGATGACCAAGAGCGGCGGGACGATCACCGAAACGCTCTTTCTCCCCAAGCGAGTCCCGCTGCGTGAAGCATGGGAAGGCAAGATGTATTCGCGAGAGCAGGCGATGAATGTTTCCGGCCTTAGGGCGGTCGTTGATTCATCGGAACGCGACGCATTCCTGCAAGCCGTCAGAGACAAGAAGCCTTTCTCATCGAAGGAAGGCGCGTCTATCTCGACCGCTGACAATGTCTATCTGCTGCTGCCTGAGGGCGACCATGACGAGAATGGCTTTCGCGAGTTTCGGGTCGAGAACGACCTTGCGAAAGGCTTGGCAGGCTACAAGGTCGAGAACGCGCAGCCGATATTCGCCGAACTCCGCCTCGTGAAGTCTCCGTACGAATTGAAGTTGCTCCAGCATGCCATCGATATCTCGACCGAGGCCCATATGCGTGCGATGGCGATGGTCGGGCGGGCGAATTGGGAGTATGAGGTCCATGCCGAGTTGGAGTACACGTTCCGACGCCGCAACGCAGATAATTGGGGTTATCCGTCGATAGTCGGCTGCGGGCCGAATGCGACGACGCTGCACTATGTCGAGTCGCAAAGCCCGGTCAAGAAGGGCGATGTGATGCTGATCGACGCCGCCGCCGAATACGACCATTACACCGCCGACATCACGCGAAGCTATCCGGTGAACGGCAAATTTACAAAGGAACAGGCTGAGATATATCAGATCGTTTACGACGCGCAGGAGGCTGTAGCAAAGGCGACAAAGCCGGGCGTAACCTTCGGCGAGTTGAGCGCGATCGCCCGCAATACGATCAATGAAGGCCTCTTCAAACTCGGCCTCGTGCTCGACAAAAACTCGCGTCAGGCGGGCATCTGGTCATTCCACGGCCTCGGCCACTGGATCGGTATGAACGTGCACGACGTTGGCAGTTACTCTGTTCCGCTAAGGCCGGGAATGGTCTATACCAATGAGCCCGGCATATACATCCGTGAGGACGCGCTCGACAATCTGCCAAAGACACCGGAGAACAAGGCGTTTATTGAGAAGGTGCGTCCGGTCTATGAGAAATACAAGAACATCGGCGTCCGCATCGAGGACGATATGCTCGTGACCCCGACAGGCGTCG